>NZ_JBEXHP010000160.1:0-9903 GCF_040607895.1 Micromonospora sp. NPDC005220 | reverse complement strand
GCCTGGGCGCGCGGCGCGCACGTCGACTGGCCGGCGGTGTTCGCCGGCCGCGACGCCCGCCGGGTGATCCTGCCGACCTACCCGTTCCAACGGCGCCGCTACTGGCTGGACGCCCCGCCCCGCGCCGCCTCCGACACCGCCTTCTGGGCCGCCGTGGAGGCCGGTGACGTCGACGCGCTCGGCGGCGGCGCCGACCGGGACGCCTGGCAACGGCTGCTGCCCTCCCTCGCCACCTGGCGCGACCGCTCCGCCGTCGCCGGCTGGCGCTACCAGGAGCGCTGGGAACCGGTGACCACCACACCGGCGGCGCTGACCGGCACCTGGCTGGTGACCGGCGACGACCACGGCCTGGCCGACGCCCTTGTCACCGCGATCCGGGCGGCCGGTGCCGACGCCGTCCGCGACGCCCCGGCCGGCGCCCGGCTCGACGGCATCCTCTCGCTGCACGCCAGCGTCCAACGGACCGTCGCGCTGCTCGGCGACACCCCGCTGTGGTGCGTCACCCGGGGAGCCGTGTCGATCGGCCCGGACGACCCACTCACCGACCCGGACCGGGCGCGGCTGTGGGGCCTCGGCCGGGTCGCCGCCCTCGAAGGGCGCTGGGGCGGCCTCGTCGACATCACCGACGGCGTCGACCCGGCGACGCTCGTCGCCGTACTGGGTGGCCCCGAGGACCAGGTGGCACTACGCCGCACCGGCACGTACGCCCGCCGCCTGCGCCCCGCCGGACCACCCGCCGCGCGACGCGGCTGGACACCACGCGGCACCGTGCTCGTCACCGGCGGCACCGGCGCGCTCGGCGCGCACGTCGCCCGCTGGCTGGCCCGGGCCGGTGCGCCGCACCTGATCCTGCTCAGCCGGAGCGGCCCCGACGCCCCCGGCGCGGCGGTCCTGACCGACGAACTCACCGCGCTCGGCAGCCGGGTCACCATTCGCGCCGTCGACACCGGCGACCGGGGGGCGCTGGCCCGGATCCTCGACGACGTGCCCGCCGAAAACCCGCTGACCGCCGTCTTCCACACCGCCGGCACGCTCGACGACGGTCTCATCGCCGACCTGACGCCGCAGCGGTTCGCGGCCGTGGACGCCCCGAAGGCCGCCGGGGCACGTAACCTGCACGAACTGACCGTCGGGCACGACCTCGACGCGTTCGTGCTGTTCTCCTCGTTCGCCGGCCTGGTCGGCAACGCCGGCCAGGCGAACTACGCGGCCGCCAACGCCTACCTGGACGCCCTCGCCCAGCACCGGCGCGCCGAGGGCCGCGCCGCGACCTCCGTGGCCTGGGGCGCCTGGGCCGACGGTGGGCTCGCCGCCGGGGAGATCGGCGAGCGGCTGCGCCAGCGGGGGATCGCGCCGATGCCGCCGGCCCGTGCGCTGGCGGCATTGCAGGCCGCTCTGGACGCCGACGAGACGTGCGTCGCGGTGGCCGACATCGACTGGACCCGCTTCGGAGCGGCCTTCACCGAGGTACGCCCCAGTCCGCTGCTTCGCGACCTCGTCACGCCCGCCGACGGGGACCGGGCCGCCGCCGAGGAACGAGCGGGCGTCGACCTCGCGGACCAACTCGCGGCGTGCTCCCCGTCCGAACGCGCCGACCTGGTCCTCGACCTCGTCCGCGCGCACACCGCGACGGTGCTGCGGCACGATTCGGCGCAGACCGTCGGCCCGGACGCCGTCTTCCGGGAGTTGGGTTTCGACTCGCTGACCCTGCTGGAGCTGCGCAACCGGCTCGCCTCGGTCACCGGGGTACGGCTGCCGGCCACCGCCCTGTACGACCATCCGACACCGGCGGCCCTCGCCGGGCACCTGCACGACCTGCTCGTCCCGGCCGACGCGGAGACCGCCGACGCCGACGAGTTCGACACGATGACCGCTGCGGCCCTGGTCCGCCTGGCCCTGGAAGGCGGGGATCGGTGAGCGACGACGCCGACCTGGTGAAGGCACTTCGTGCCGCCCTGCGGGACAACAAGCGCCTCAAGGACGACAACCGGCGGCTCGCCGAGTCGTCGACCGAACCCATCGCGATCGTTGCGGTCGGATGCCGTTTCCCAGGCGGGGTCACCGGCCCCGACGAGTTCTGGGACCTGCTGGCCGCCGGCGAGGACGCCATCGGGCCGGTCCCGGCCGACCGTGGTTGGGCGGTCCCGGCCACCGGCCGCACCGAGGGCGGGTTCCTCGCCGACGCCGGCGACTTCGACAGCGGCTTCTTCGGCATCAGCCCCCGGGAGGCCCAGTCGATGGACCCGCAGCAGCGGATCCTGCTCGAGGTTGCCTGGGAGACGCTGGAGAGCGGTGGCATCGACCCGACCGGGCTGCGCGGCACCCGTACCGGGGTGTTCGTCGGCACGAACGGCCAGGACTACGGCGCGCTGGCCCAGGCCGACGAGGGCACCGAGGGATACCTGATCACCGGCAACGCGGCCAGTGTGGTGTCCGGGCGGGTGTCGTACACGTTCGGGTTCGAGGGCCCGGCGGTCACCGTGGACACGGCCTGCTCCGCGTCGCTTGTCGCGCTGCACCTCGCGGCCCAGTCGCTGCGGCAGGGAGAGTGCCACCTGGCGCTGGCCGGCGGCGCCACGGTGATGGCCACCCCGACCGCGTTCACCGAGTTCAGCCGGCAGGGCGGCCTGGCCGCGGACGGGCGCTGCAAGGCGTTCGACGCCGACGCCGACGGCACCTGCTGGGGCGAGGGCGTCGGGCTGGTGTTGCTGGAACGGCTCTCCGAGGCCCGCCGGCTCGGCCACCCCGTCCTGGCGTTGCTGCGCGGCAGCGCGGTGAACTCCGACGGCGCCAGCAACGGCCTGACCGCACCGAACGGCCTGGCCCAGCAGCGGGTGATCCGCGATGCCCTGGCCTCGGCCCGGCTCGCGCCCGGGGACGTGGACGCCGTCGAGGCGCACGGCACCGGCACCGCTCTCGGTGACCCCATCGAGGCGGACGCGCTGATCGGCGTCTTCGGCGCGGACCGGGACCGCCCGCTGTGGCTCGGCTCGCTGAAGTCGAACATCGGCCACACCCAGGCCGCCGCCGGCATCGGCGGCGTCGTGAAGATGGTGCTCGCCCTGCGACACGGCCTGCTGCCGCGCACGCTGCACGTCGCACGACCGACCCCGCACGTGGACTGGACGGCCGGGGCCGTCCGGCTGCTCACCGAGGCCCAACCGTGGCCCCGCTCCGGACGTCCCCGGCGGGCGGGGGTGTCCTCGTTCGGGGTCAGCGGCACCAACGCCCACGTGGTCATCGAGGAGGCGCCGGAAGAGGAGGGCACGGGCAAGAAGACCACCGATCGGGAGCCGCGGGAGGCCCCGACGGTCGACACCGTGCTGCCGTGGCTGCTCTCCGGCCACACCGACCAGGCGCTGCGGGCGCAGGCGGTACGGCTGCTCGAGCGGGTGGACGCGCGCCCGGAGCTGTCGCCGCTCGACGTGGCGTACACCCTCGCCGTTGCCCGGGCCGCGTTGCCGGAGCGCGCCGCGGTGCTCGGCCGTGGGCGCGCGCAGCTGCGCGAGCGACTGGCGGCGCTGGCCGAGGGCCGCCCGTCGCCCGGCGTGTCGCGCGGCGTCGCCGGTCGCCCCCGGACCGCCTTCCTGTTCACCGGTCAGGGCGGCCAGCGGGCCGGCATGGGCAGCCAGTTGGCTGCCGTCTTCCCGGTCTTCGCGCAGGTGTGGGACGAGGCACTGGCGTTGCTGGACGGCGCGGAGATCCGCACCGCGGACGACGAGGCGCTGGCCCGCACCGCGTCCGCGCAGAAGGCGCTGTTCGCGTTCGAGGTCGCCATGTGTCGACTGTGGGCGTCCTGGGGGGTGCGAGCGGAGTACCTGCTGGGCCACTCGATCGGCGAGCTGGCCGCCGCGCACGTCGCCGGGGTGATGTCGCTGGGCGACGCCTGCCGCCTGGTGACCGCGCGCGGGCGGTTGATGGAGGCGTTGCCGGCCGGCGGCGCGATGGTCGCCGTGGAGGCCTCCGAGGCCGAGGTCGCCGGCCTGCCGGTCGCGGCGGTCAACGGCCCGGAGTCGGTGGTGATCTCCGGGCCGGTCGAGCTGGTCGAGGACGTCGCGGAGCAGTGGCGGGCGCGCGGGCGTCGGGTACGGCGGCTGAACGTCTCGCACGCGTTCCACTCGGCGCTGATGGAGCCGATGCTCGCGGAGTTCGGCGAGGTGGCTGCCCGGATCCGGTACGAGCGTCCGGCACTCCCGGTGATCTCCAACGTGACCGGCGAGCCGGTCGGCGAGTTCAGCGCTGACTACTGGGTACGGCACGTCCGCGCCACGGTGCGGTTCGGCGCGGGCCTGGACCTGCTCACCCGCCGGGGCGTCTCGGTCTTCGTCGAGGTCGGACCGGACGGGGTGCTGTCCGGCCAGGGGTGCGACGGGCTCTTCGTGCCGTCGTCGCGGCGCGACCGGGACGAGGCCGAGACGGCACTGTCCGCGCTCGCCCGGGTCCACCTCGCCGGGGTACGGGTGGACTGGCCGGCGGTGCTGGCCGGCGGTCGGGCGGTGCCGCTGCCGACGTACGCGTTCCAGCGCCAGCGCCACTGGCTCGAACCGGGGCCGGGCCGGCACGCCCCGGACGACGGCTGGCACTACCGGGTCACCTGGCAGGCGGCGCCGGAGCCCGAGCCGGCGGCGCTAGACGGCCTCTGGCTCGTCGCCGCGCCCAGCGCGGAGGCCGCCGAACCGGTCGTCCGGGCGTTGACCGCCGTGGGCGCGGAGGTCCGTTCGGCAGGTCGCCGCCTGTGCCCCGGCGAGCGTCCCCAGGCGGTGCTCTCCCTGCTCGACGCGGCCGGAACCGCCGCCCTGGCCAGCGACCTCGACGCGCCGCTGTGGGTGGTGACCAAGGGCGCGGTGTCCGCAGTGCCGGGCGACCCGCCGCCGGACCCGGTCCAGGCGCAGCTCTGGGGACTCGGCCGGGTCATCGGCCTGGAGCATCCGGACCGGTGCGGCGGGCTCGTCGACCTGTCCGGCGACGACTGGGACCGGCTGCCCGCCATCCTGGCCGCCCCGGGCCACGAGGACCAGTACGCGGTGCGCCCCGGCGGCGTGTTCGTGCGCCGCCTGAGCCGGGTCGCCGACCACCGTGTCGTCCAACCCTGGACCCCGCGCGGCACCGTGCTCGTGACCGGCGGCACCGGCGCGCTCGGCGCGCGCGTGGCCCGCTGGCTCGCCGACAACGGGGCCGGACACCTGGTGCTGACCAGCCGGTCCGGCGCCGAGGCCCCGGGCGCCGACACGCTCCGCGACGAGCTCACCGCGCAGGGGTCGGTCGTGACCATCGTGGCCGGGGACGTCACCGACCGGGACTTCCTCGCCGGGCTGCTCCGGGACTACCCGCCGACCGCCGTCGTGCACACCGCCGGGACCAGCCGCCCGACGCCGCTCGCCGACCCGGGTCTGGACGTGCTCGCCGACGCGCGCGGCGCCAAGGTGAAGGGGGCCGACCTGCTGGACGAGCTGCTCGACGGGGCGGTGCTGGACGCCTTCGTGCTCTTCTCGTCGGTGGCCGGCACCTGGGGCAGCGCCGGTCAGGCCGGGTACGCCGCCGCCAACGCCCACCTCGACGCCCTGGCCGAGCGCCGCCGCGCCCGGAATCTCGCCGCGACGTCGATCGCCTGGGGTCCCTGGGCGGGCGGCGGCATGGCGGACGGGGCGGAGCCGATGCTGCGCCGTGCAGGGCTGTCCCCGATGCCGCCGGCGGTGGCGCTGGAGGCGATGCGCCGCTGTGTCGAGTCCGGCGCGGCCACCGGTGTGGTGGCCGACGTCGACTGGGAGCGGTTCGCCGCCTCGTACACGCTGGCCCGGCACCGCCCGCTGATCGACCAGCTCCGGTCGGTCACCCCGCCCACGCCGGTGTCCCCCGCCGCCCGCCCCGCCCGACCGCTGCTCGACGTCGTCCGCGAGGAGGTCGCGGCGGTGCTCGACCTGCCGTCCGCCGCGGCCGTCGTCGCCGACCGGCCGTTCCGGGAACTGGGCCTGGAATCGCTGACCGCCGTGGAGCTGCGTGACGCCCTGTCCAGGGCGACCGGCCTGCCGTTGCCGACCACAGTGGTCTTCGACCATCCGACCGCGGCGGCCCTCGCCCGGCACCTCGGCGAGGAGTTGGGCGAGGGCGGCGACCGGTCCCGCGCCGCGCCCGTCGCGACGGTGGTGGACGACCGCGACCCGATCGTCATCGTAGCCACCGGCTGCCGCTTCCCGGGTGGCGTCCGCTCCGGCGACGACCTGTGGCGGCTCGTCGCCGAGGGCACCGACGCGATCGGTCCGTTCCCCACCGACCGTGGGTGGGACCTCGACGGCATCTACCACCCGGACCCGGACCACGGCGGCACCACGTACGCCAACCAGGGCGGCTTCCTGGCCGACGCCGACCGCTTCGACGCGGCGCTGTTCGGCATCAACCCGCGCGAGGCGGTGGCCATGGACCCGCAGCAGCGACTGCTGCTGGAGACGTCCTGGGAGGTCTTCGAACGGGCCGGCATCGACCCGACAGCCCTGCGCGGCAGCCGCGTCGGCGTCTTCGTCGGCGCGGCCGGGCAGGGGTACGGCACCGACCTGACCGAGGTGCCCGACGACGTGGGCGGGTACCTGCTGACCGGCAACGCCACGAGCATCATCTCCGGGCGGCTCGCCTACACCTACGGGCTGGAGGGCCCGGCGCTCACCATCGACACCGCCTGCTCGTCGTCGCTCGTCGCCCTGCACCTCGCCGCCCAGTCGCTGCGCCAGGGCGAGTGCGAGGCGGCCCTCGTGGGCGGCGTCATGGTGATGCCGACGCCACTGCCGTTCATCGAGTTCAGCCGTCAGCGCGGACTCGCGCCGGACGGCCGGTGCAAACCGTTCGCCGCCGCCGCCGACGGCACCGGCTGGTCCGAGGGGGCCGGCATGGTGCTGCTGGAACGGCTCTCCGTGGCCCGGCGGCACGGCCACCCGGTCCTCGCCCGGTTGCGCGGCTCGGCGGTCAACTCCGACGGCGCCAGCAACGGACTGACCGCGCCCAGCGGCCCGGCCCAGCAGCGGGTGATCCGGCAGGCGCTGGCGAACGCCGGACTGGCCCCCGGCGACGTCGACGCGGTGGAGGCGCACGGCACCGGCACCCGGCTCGGCGACCCGATCGAGGCGCAGGCGTTGCTGGCCACGTACGGACACGAGCGTCCCGCCGACCGGCCGCTGTGGTTGGGCTCGGTGAAGTCCAACATCGGGCACACCCAGGCGGCCTCCGGCATGGCCGGGCTGCTCAAGATGGTCGAGGCGATGCGCCGGGGCGTCCTGCCACCCACCCTGCACGTCGACGAGCCCACCCCGCACGTCGACTGGTCCACCGGCGCGGTACGCCTGCTGACCGAGGCGGTGCCGTGGCCGGACACCGGCCGGGCGCGCCGCGCCGCGATCTCGTCGTTCGGCGCCAGCGGCACCAACGCGCACGCCATCCTCGAATCCGTCGGGCAACCGGACGCCCCGCCCCGGACGCCGGTCGCCAGCGGTCGCCCCCTGCCCTGGGTGTTGTCGGCCCGTACCCCCGAGGCGCTGGACGCCTGGGCCGACCGGGTCGGCGCGCACGTGTCGGCGAGCGGGCGGACCGGCGCGGACCTGGCGTACTCGCTGGCGACCACCCGCGCCCACCTGCCGCACCGGGCCGTCCTCGTGACGGCCGACCCGGACGGGGTGCCGGCCGCCCTGCACGCGCTGGCGCACGGGGAGACCCCACCCGAGCTGGTCCGCGCCACCGCATTGCTCAACGCCGACCGGCCGGTGTTCGTCTTCCCCGGACAGGGCGCGCAGTGGCCCGGCATGACCCTGGACCTCCTGGACACCGAGCCGGTGTTCGCCGCCCGGATGCACGAGTGCGCCGACGAGCTGTCGCCGTACCTGGACTGGTCGATTTTCGCCGTCCTGCGCGGCGAGCCGGACGCGCCCCCGATGACGCGGACCGACGTCGTCCAGCCGGTGCTGTTCGCCGTGCTGGTGTCCCTCGCCGAGCTGTGGCGCAGCCACGGCGTGCGGCCCGCCGCCGTGGTGGGGCACAGCCAGGGCGAGCTGGCCGCGGCCTGCGTGGCGGGCGTCATCGGCCTGGCCGACGCCGCCCGGATGGTGGCCCTGCGCAGCGCGGCGCTCGTCGAGTTGGCCGGCACCGGCGCGATGGGTTCGGTCCTGATGTCCTACCAGGACCTGTCCGCCCGGCTGCCCGAGTGGGGCGGGCGGGTCACCGTCGCCGCCGTCAACGGACCGGAGTCGGTGGTGGTCTCCGGCGACGTGGACGCCGTCGAGGACCTGCTCGACCGGCTGGCCGGTGAGGGGGTACGCACCCGCCGCATCGAGGCCACCGCCGCCGGCCACTCCGCGCACCTGGACCCGTTGCGACCACGGTTCGCGGCGGCGTTCGAGGGGGTCGTGCCGGCGTCCAGCCCGGTGGACTTCTACTCCACCGTCACCGGCGACCGCCTCGACACCACCCGGCTGGACGCGGGCTACTGGTGGCGCAACGTCCGCCAGACGGTCCGCTTCGAACCCGCGGTCCGCGCCCTGATGGCGGCGGGGCACACCGTCTTCGTCGAGATCAGCCCGCACCCCGTGCTGGCCCTGGGCCTGAACGCGATCGCCGCGTCGGCCGGGCACGAGGCGGCGGTGCTCGGCACGCTGCGCCGCGACGAGGGCGGTACGCAGCGCTACCTGCGGTCGGTGGGCGAGGCGTACGCGCACGGCGTCGACGTCGACTGGGAACGGGTCTTCGAGGGCACCGGGGCCCGCCGGGTCGAGCTGCCCACCTACCCGTTCCAGGGCCAGCGGTTCTGGTTGGAGGCCGGCCCGGGCGGCGCCGACGTGGCCGCGGCGGGTCTGACCGCCGCCGACCATCCGCTGCTGGGCGCGGTCGTCGCCTCCGCCACCGGCGGCGACCTGGTGCTCAGCGGCCGGCTCGGGGTACGGGACGTGCCGTGGCTCGCCGACCACGCGGTCCGCGACACCGTGCTGGTGCCCGGCACGGCCCTGCTCGAACTGGCCCTGCGGGCCGCCGACGAGGCCGGCTGCGACCGGGTCGAGGAGCTGGTGCTGCGGGCGCCGATGACGCCCGGCCGGGACGCCCTCCAGGTGCAGGTGGTCGTCGGGTCGGCCGACCCGGACGGGGACCGTCAGCTGTCCGTGCATTCCCGGCCGGTGGAGGACGCCGACGAGTGGACCACGCACGCCACCGGGGTGCTGCGCGCCGGTGACCCGGCACCCGCCTTCGACCTCGCCACCTGGCCACCGGCCGACGCCCGACCGGTGCCGATCGACGGCCTGTACGAGCGGCTGGCCGGCACCGGGCACGCGTACGGACCGGCGTTCCGTGGGCTCCGGGCGGTCTGGCGGCGCGGGGACGAGATCTTCGCCGAGGTTCGGCTTCCGGGCACGCTGCACGCCGACGCGGCCCGGTACGGCCTGCACCCCGCGCTGCTCGACGCCGCCCTGCACGCCGCGGCGGCGGTGGACGACAATCCCGGGCCGCCCCGCCTGCCGTTCGCCTGGACGGGTGTCCACCTGCACGCCGAGGGCGCAGCCGAACTCCGGGTCCGGCTGGTGCCGTCCGGAGCCGAGCAGTTGGCCGTGCAGGTCGCGGACACCGACGGCCGGCCGGTCGCCTCGATCGAGGCGCTGACCATCCGGGTGATGCCCGCCGAGTCGCTGACCACCGCCGGCGCGGCCCGGCATGGCCTCCTGCACCGGCTCGACTGGATCGCCATGCCGGCCGCCCCGACCGGTCCCGACCGCCCGTGGGCCGTCGCGGACGACGACCTCGGGCTCGGCGCCGCCCTGTTCGGCGCGGGTGTCCGCCTCGCCGCCGCCGGCGACCCGGGCGTCACCGACACCCTCGCCGCGGTCGGCGACGTCGACCCGGCGGCCCCGGACGCGGCGGCGACGCACGCGGCCGTAC
>NZ_JBEXHP010000159.1:0-10041 GCF_040607895.1 Micromonospora sp. NPDC005220 | reverse complement strand
GGTGTGGCTTACGGGGCCCGGCGCGGGGGGTTCTGGCTTGATCCCTCCGCCGGGCACGGTTGGCCACACCCTTTGCGCCAGCAGCGTCGAGGAAAAGGGCCGGCCTCCTGGAAGGGAGGCCGGCCCTTCGCGTCTCTTGGTGTTGATCTTGATCTGCGTCTTGGTGCTGGTCTTTGATCTTGCTCTTGGTGTTAGCGGCTGCTGGTGGTTTCGCGGACCCAGGGCAGGGCGAATCGTTCGATCAGCAGCAGCGCCGAGTAGAGCAGGATGCTCACCAGCGCCACCAGCATGATCGCCGCCCAGGCGGTGGCGGCGTCGCCGATGCCGGCGTACTGGGTGATGACGTAACCGAGGCCGCTCTCGCCGGCCTGGAACTCACCGATCACCGCGCCGATCGCGGCCAGCGGCATGGCCACCTTGAGGCCGACGAAGATCTGCGGCAGCGCGGCCGGGAAGCGCACCTTGCGGAACGCCTGCCAGCGGGAGGCGTTCCAGGATCGCACCAGCTCGGCCAGGTCGGCCGGCGTGGTGGTCAGTCCGGTCGCGGTGGAGAGCACGATCGGGAAGAAGCAGAGCAGGAACACCATGGTCAGGATCGGCTTCTGGCCCCAGCCGAGCGCCACCACCAACAGCGGGCCCAGCGTGATCTTCGGCACCGCGTTCACCGCGACCAGCAGCGGGGTGAACATCCGCTCCACAGTGCGGGAGCTGGCCAGGGAGAGCCCGATCAGCACACCGGCGGCTACCGACAGGGCGAACCCGGTCAGGATCTCCAGCGTGGTGTCCCAGGTGTGCTCCAGCATCTGGGCGGGTTTGTCGACGAACGCGCTGAGCACGTCGCCGGGCGGCGGCAGGGCGACCGGGTGGACCAGTTCCAGTCGGGCGATCAGCCACCACGCCGCCAGCGCGACCAGGATGCCGACAGCGGGTAGCGCCGCCTCGGCCCCGGCCCGCAGACCGACACCTCGACCCGTGCGCCCCGCCTCGGGGCCGGCACTGGGGGGCGCGGGTTCCGCCACCGCCGGGTCCGCTGACCGGACGTCGGTCATCTCTGTCCTCCTCGAAATCGCACGGCCCGCCGGGGGCCGACGAGCGACGGGGGTACGCCCCACCGGGATCGGCGGGACGTACCCCCTGATGACGACCGGACGATCAGGCCTTCGGCGCGAGGCTGAAGTCGATGATCTGCTCGGGGGTGATGTTCTGCTTCAGCGCCCCGGCGCCCTGCAGGATGGCGATGCTCTTGGCGACCCGACCGCTGTCCAGGGTGCCGATCGCGGTGCCGGTGTTGCCGGAACGGACGTACGCGGCCATCAGGTCCAGCTCGGCGGCGGCGGCGACCGGGTTGGTGGCGTCGACATTCTTCTTCAGGATGTCGGCGGCCTCCTTCGAGTTGGCCAGGCTGTACTCCAGGCCCTTGAGCAGCGCCGCGGTGAACTTCTTCACCATCTCGGGCTTCTCCTTGGCGGTCTTCGAAGAGGTGATCAGCACGTTGCCGTAGAGGTCCTGCATCACGTTGCTGTACGGCAGCATGACGGCCTTCTTCTTGGCCACCGCCTCGATGGTCGGCTGACCGACGACGAACTGGCCGATGCCGTCCACCGACCCGGCGGCCAGCGTGCCGATCAGGTTCTGCGCCTCACCGTTGACCCAGGTCACCTTGGTCGCGTCCACCCCGGCGAGCCGGGCGTACGTCGGGAAGAGGTTGCGGACCACGGAGCCGGGGGTGTCGGCGAGCTTCTTGCCCTCCAGGTCCTTCGGGGAGGCGATGTTCTTGCCCTCGACCGAGGCGATGCCCGCCATGGTGCGCTGCTGGATCGCGGCCACCGCGGTGAAGTCCTTCGCCTGGCCGTTGCCGAGCTGGAGCAGGCCGCCGGTGAGGTCGATCGGGCCGAAGTCGGCCTGGCCGCCGACGACGGTCTGGATCACGCCACCGGTGCCCTGGCCGGCCTTGATCTCGACGTCGAAACCGGCCTCCTTGAAGAAGCCCTTGTCCTTCGCCACCCAGGCGTAGGAGTCACGGCCGAAGTTGCCGAAGGAGGTGAGGTAGGTCACCTTCTGCAGCGCTCCGCCGTCGCCGCCCTTGGCGTCGTCGGCCGAATCCGACCCGCTGCTGCAGGCGGAAACGAGGGCGAGGGCAGTGGCCAGCGCGGCCGTAGCGACCGTACGGGTCAGCCTTCTCATCAGTAGCACCATGTCCTTTCCGACCGGGGCCGGCAGGCCACCGGAGGGGGTTGTCGTGACGGGCCGGCGGGAGGGGTCGAAGCCGGATTCCGCCGTCGTGGGGGGACTCTTCGCGGGCACAGCGTACGAGAAACCCACAGTTGCGACACCAGGCGTATCGGGTTGCGGAACGGATACAAACTGACGACCACCCCACTCGGTGCCATACCTCGACAGGACGGCTAGCCTTTGTCGGATTCCTGACCGTCGACTCAGCGGAGGTACGCCGGAGATGATCCGACTGTCCGGGGTGTCCCGTACCTTCGAGGGCCGATCCGGCCGGGTGGAGGCGCTGCGCGGCATCGACCTCGACGTCGCCGAGGGCGAGTTCGTCGCCGTGCTCGGCCGGTCCGGCTGCGGCAAGTCCACTCTGCTGCGGCTGATCGCCGGGCTGCTCCCGCTGAGCGCCGGTGAGATCACCGTCGCCGGTACGCCGATCACCCGTCCTCGCCAGGACATCGCCATGCTGTTCCAGAAGCCGGCGCTGCTGCCCTGGCGCACCGTGCTGGACAACGTCATGCTGCCCGTGGAGATCTTCGGCTGGAGCCGCACCAAGCACCGGGAGCGGGCCCGGCAACTGCTCGACGTCGCCGGGTTGGCCGGCTTCGAGAAGCGGCTGCCGCACGAGCTCTCCGGCGGCATGCAGCAGCGGGTGTCACTGTGCCGGTCGTTGATCGGTGAGCCCCGGGTGATGCTGATGGACGAGCCGTTCTCCGCGCTGGACGCGCTCACCCGCGAGGAACTCTCCGGCGAACTCCAGCGGGTGCACATGGAGAACAAGCCGACCATCGTCTTCGTCACCCACTCGATCGACGAGGCGGTGCTGCTCGCCGACCGGGTGGTCGTGCTGAGCCCCCGCCCCGGCCGGATCCGCAAGGTCGTCGACGTGGCCATCCCCCGGCCCCGCACCCTGGGCCGCAACGCCCACCTGGCCGACGTCGCCCAGGTCAGCGCCGACCTGCACGAACTTCTGATGGAACGCGACCAGCCGGCCACCGCCGGCGCGGAAGGACACTGACCATGCGGGTGTCGGTCTTCACCGAGCCAAACCGTGGCGCCAGCTACGACACCCAGCTCCGGTTCGCCCGGCTGGTCGAGGCCTGCGGCTACGAGGGCTTCCTCCGCGCCGACCACTACCAGTCGATGGGCGCCGACCCGGGCCTGCCCGGCCCGACGGACGCCTGGTTGACCCTCGCCGCGCTGGCCCGGGAAACCGAGCGGATCCGGCTCGGCACCCTGGTCACGTCGGCCACGTTCCGTCTGCCCGGCCCGCTCGCGGTGATGGTCGCGCAGGTCGACCAGATGAGCGGTGGCCGGGTCGACCTGGGCATCGGCGCCGGCTGGTACGAGCGCGAGCACACCTCGTACGGCATCCCGTTCCCGACGGTCGGCGAACGCTTCGACCGGCTGGCCGAGCAGCTTGAGGTGATCACCGGGCTGTGGGGAACCCCGCCCGGCGAGACCTACACCTTCATCGGCGACCACTACCGGCTGGTGGACGCCCCCGCCCTGCCCAAGCCGGTGCAGGTGCCCGGGCCGCCGATCATCGTGGGCGGACGTGGCCCCAAGCGCACCCCCGAGCTGGCCGCCCGGTACGCCGATGAGTTCAACATGCCGTTCAAATCCGTGGCGGTCACCGCCGAGGCGTACGACCGGGTGCGCGAGGCGTGTGAGCGGACCGGACGGTCGGAGTCCGGGCGCGACCCGTTGGTGCTCTCCGCCGGGATCGTCGTCGCGATCGGCCGGACCGACGCGGAGGCCCAGCGTCGGGCCGCGCCCCTGCACGAGAAGAGCGCGCTGCCGCCGGAGGACCCGGTGGTCGGCTCCCCCGCGCAGCTCGCGCAGCGGATCGGTGAGTTCGCCGCGATCGGCACCACCCGGGTCCACCTCCGCCTGATCGACTTCGATGATCTCGACCACCTTGAGCTGATCGCCGCCGAGGTGCTGCCCCAACTGGACGGAGCATGATGACCGACGTGATCGACGGAACCGAACTCGGCCCGGTGGGTCAGGAGATCGTGTACGAGAACGACCGGGTCCGGGTCTGGCACATCCGCCTCGAACCGGGCGAGCGGCAACCGCTGCACCGGCACGACCACCCCTATCTGGTGGTGGCGATCGAGGGCGCCAAGAACGTCGTACAGACCGTCGACGGGACCCGGATCGACGCCGACGAGCCCACCGGTGGAGTGGTCTACCGGGACCCGGGCGCGGTGCACATGCTGACCAATGTCGGGGATACGACTTACCTGGCCCGGCTGGTCGAACTCAAGTAGACCCGCCGATGGCCGCCGGCGTGCCGCGCGGCGCGCCGGTGGCGATCGGGTGTACCAGGTGCGTAACGTGCCGGACATGGCCTTTCGGACCTGGGGCAGACTGCTGCTCACGGCGCTCGGGGTGAGCGTGCTGGCCGGAGCCGGCCAGCTCGGCGTCGCGTACGGTTTCGGCATCGTCCGGCTGACCGGCGCCTTCACCGGTACGACCGTCAACCAGTGGCCGGCCCAGCTCGTCTGGGTGGGCTGGTTCGCCGCGAACGCGGCCGTCGCCGGAGCCGTGCTGACCGAGCGACTCGCCCGCCGCGACGTCCCGGCGGCCAGCACCGGCCGGCAGTTGGCGGTCGGTGGTGCGGCGGCACTCGGCGCCACCGTCATCGCCCCGCTCTGCATGCAGCCCGCCCGCGCCGCGGAGCTGATCTCCGTCGACCCGATCTGGGCGGTGGGCATCTGCGCCATGGTCGGTGCGGTGATCGGGGCGGGCGCGGCGATCGCCGTCCTGTTCCGGTCCGAGCTGGGCTGGAACATGGCGGCCGTGGCCGGCGCGGTCTGGCTGCTGGCGCTGATCTCCGTCCTGCCGTCGCTCGGCACGGCCGGCCCACTGCCGACCGTCCGGCTCGGCGTACTGGAGCCGAGCTGGCTCGGCGACGACGCCGCACAGCGGTTGGCGCTGCTCCTGCTGCCCACCGTGGCGCTGCTGGCCGGCGCGGCGACCGCCGGGCTGGCTCGCTGGCGGGGTCAGGCTCCGCTGGTCAGCGGGGCCACCGGGGTGGCCGGTCCGGTGCTGGTGGCGTTCGCCTACCTGACCGCCGGTCCCGGCGACGCGGTGGACCGCTACCAGGCGGCCCCCTACTACGGCTCGTTGATCGCGATCCTCGCCGGAGCACTCGGTGCGGCCGCCGCCGCACTGCTGCGCTGGCCGACGGGCACCCGTACCACCGATCCGCAGGCGATCGAGCCCTCCGCCATCCTGCGTCCACTGCCCGACGGGCCAGCGCTACCCAACGCCGCGTCGACGAACGACCGGCACAGCGCCGAGCGCACCGACCCGGAGACGACAGCCGCCGAGCTGTCCACCAGTGCCCGGCCTGGCGGCGTCGTTGCAGGTCCGTCGGCGACGGGCGACCCCGATGCCGTACGCACCGTCCCGGCTCACTGGGACTGGCCGGCGACCACCGCGAGCGGCCAGCACGGTCCGGCTCCCGCCGGCCCGCCGTCTCCCGCCGGCTCTCTGTCTCCGGCCGGCCCTCTGTCTCCGGCCGCTCCTCTGTCTCCGGCCGGCCCTTTGCCTCCGGCCGCTCCGTCTCGGTCCGACGCCTGGCTGGCCGCGCCGACCGGTGAGTTTGCCGCGGCAGCACAGCAGCCCCCGGCGGGCCAGGATGATGTCCCGGCCACGACCGAGCCCTCGGCCAGCACCGACGTCAGCAATGCCAGCCCGGCCAGCAGCACGGCCGGCAGCACGGCCCGGACCAGCACGGCCCGGACCAGCACAGGCAGCGGCACGGCGGCGGCCAGCACAGCCTCGACTGGCACGGACGCTCCGAGTGCCGCCACGGGTACGACAGACCCGACGGGTACGACAGACCCGACGGGCACGACGGGCCCGACGGGCACTGGCACGGGGGTGACCGGCGTGGGCACGGCCGACCACGGTACGCCCGAGCCGCCGCTGACGATCAAGCCGCGCCGAACCCGTAAGTCGAAGACCAACCCGGACGCCACCGCCCCCGAGGTGGCTGACGACACGTCCCCTGCCGACGTGACCACCGACGGGATGACCGCCCGCGAGACGACCTCCGAGGTCGCCTCGGCTGCCGACTCCGGCACGGCAGCAGCCCGCAGCACCGCTACCGGCGGAAAGCGACCACCAGCCACCGGCTCGAAGCGAGCGCCGGGCACCTCGACGACCGCCGGAACCGACGCCACGCCGGTGCCGGCCGACCCGAAGTCACCGACCATTGCAACCGACGCCACCCAAGCACCGACCGCCACCGCCGCGCCGACACCAGAGGCGACCGCCACCACCGGGCCGACTCAAGCACCGACCAGCACAGCTGGCGGGACGCGGGCACCGGCGGTACCGGCCGCGACCGGCGATTCCGCGATCGCCGGGGCTCGTGACGCCGACAACGCTCGGCCCGCCGCCGAGGACGTTCCCGCCACCGGGTCGTTCGGGGCCACCGCTGCCAGCGACCCGGACGCGGACCGGTGGACGCCCTCGCCGTCGGCCTGGCCGGTGACCTCGACGTGGACGGTGCCACCGCAGGCATCCGAGCCGGGGGCAACGGCGTCGGACGAGCCGAGCGGGCCCCACGAGCCGACGCCCAGGCCCCGGCATCGGCCACCGTTGCCGGACCTGAGCCGGGCCGGCACCTGGAACGCGTTCGACACCTCTCGGCGCGCCAGGTCGGCGGGACCGCAGGACAGCTCGACGGCGCGGACGGCGCCGACCGGAACCAGCGAGATGAACGCTCCGGCCGAACACCCCGACCCGAAGGAGTTCCCGGGCACGGTTGGCGCACCCTCCGCTGCCGCCAGCACCGACAGCGCCCTTGGCGATCTGGCGGGTACTGACGCCACGTCGGCAGCGCCGACGCCCCCGAAGGTGGCAGAGCAGCCCTCTCGGCGAGGACGACTCGGCGGGCTGTTCCGCCGCAACCGGTCCCGCGCCGACGAGGCGAGCCCGAAGGTGTCGGACGCGCCCGAGCCGCAGGCGACCCAGGACGAGGAATTCGTCGACTGGGTCGCCGGTCTGAGCAAGTCGGTGTCGGACAACGAGCCCGAGCAGGAGAACGGCCGCCGGTCGTTGCGCTCCAGCGGTCGACACCACCGCGACTGACCATCCGCGACTGACGTCACGAAAACACCACGCACCGGCCGGTCGCCGCTTGATCGACTCGGGTTCATTGATACCGGGCCGACCCACCCACCCGGACACCCCGACATTCATGAACCCGAGTCGATCACCCCACCGCAAGGCCGCACGTCGCTCAGGGACGGCCCGGCCCTGCGGGCGGGTCAGGCGAGCGGTAGGTAGACCCGGCTGCCGCCGGAGACGAACTCCTCCGACTTGTCCTTCATGCCGCGCGCCGCGTACTCCTTCAGCTCTTGGGTGATCTTCATGGAGCAGAACTTCGGACCACACATCGAGCAGAAGTGCGCGGTCTTCGCCGGCCCGGCGGGCAGCGTCGCGTCGTGGTACGAGCGCGCCGTCTCCGGGTCCAGCGAGAGGTTGAACTGGTCCTCCCAGCGGAACTCGAACCGCGCCTTCGACAGGGCGTCGTCCCAGGCCTGGGCGCCGGGGTGCCCCTTGGCCAGGTCCGCCGCGTGTGCCGCGATCTTGTACGCGATCACGCCCGCCTTCACGTCGTCGCGGTCCGGCAGGCCGAGGTGCTCCTTCGGGGTGACGTAGCAGAGCATCGCGGTGCCGAACATGCCGATCATCGCGGCACCGATGGCCGAGGTGATGTGGTCGTACGCGGGCGCGATGTCGGTGGTCAGCGGACCGAGCGTGTAGAAGGGCGCCTCGTGGCACCACTCCTGCTGGAGGTCCACGTTCTCCTTGATCTTGTGCATCGGTACGTGGCCGGGGCCCTCGATCATCACCTGGACGTCGTACGCCCAGGCGATCTTCGTCAGCTCGCCGAGGGTGCGTAGCTCGGCGAACTGCGCCTCGTCGTTGGCGTCCGCGATCGAACCGGGGCGCAGCCCGTCGCCGAGCGAGAACGTCACGTCGTACTTCGCGAGCAGCGAACACAGCTCCGCGAAGTTGGTGTAGAGGAAGTTCTCCTCGTGGTGCGCCAGGCACCACGCCGCCATGATCGAGCCGCCCCGGGACACGATCCCGGTCACCCGGTCCACGGCCAGCGGCACGTACGGCAGGAGCACCCCGGCGTGCACAGTCATGTAGTCCACGCCCTGCTCGGCCTGCTCGATCACGGTCTCCCGGAACACCTCCCAGCTCAACTTCACCGGGTCGCCGCCGACCTTCTCCAGCGCCTGGTAGATCGGCACCGTCCCGATCGGCACCGGCGAGTTCCGCACGATCGCCTCCCGGGTCTCGTGGATCCGCTTGCCGGTGGACAGGTCCATCACGGTGTCCGCACCCCAGCGGGTGGCCCAGGTCAGCTTCTCCACCTCCTCGGCGACGGACGAGCTGACCGCCGAGGTGCCGATGTTGGCGTTCACCTTGACCAGGAACGCCTTGCCGATGATCGCCGGCTCACACTCCGGGTGGTTGACGTTGAGCGGAAGCACCGCCCGACCGGCGGCGATCTCGGCCCGTACCAGCTCCCGGTCGACGTTCTCCCGGATCGCCACGAACTCCATCTCCGGGGTCACCACACCGGCCCGCGCGTACGCCAACTGGGTGGGCCGGCGACCGTCCACCCCGGCCAGCGGCGTGCCCGCACCCCGCACCGGCGCCACGTCACCCCGCTCGGCGATCCACGGACCACGCAATGCGGGCAACCCCACCGATGGGTCCGACCCGGGGCCGGACGTGTCGTAGAGCCGCACCGGCGGCAGGTCCCCGGTCAGCCCCACCTCCGCGAACGGCACCCGGACATCCGGCCGCGAACCCTCGACGTACACCTTGCCTCGTGCGTGCATGACAGCCTCCCTGGTGATCAAGCGGACCAGCCGAAGTGGTTCAGCGGCCCGCGCCCCGCGCCCAGCTCCCAGCCCCGCGCGCCGGTCAGCGCACGGAGCACGTACTCCTTTGCGGCCCCCACCGCGGCCGGCACCGGATCGCCCAGACCGAGCCGCACCGCGATCGCCGCCGAGAACGAACACCCGGTGCCGTGGGTGTGCCGGGTGGTCACCCGGGGTGCGCGCAACACTGTGGTGACGCCACCGCCGTGCAGCACGTCGACCGCTTCGCCACCGTCGAGGTCACCGCCCGTGACCACCACGTACTCCGGGCCGCCGGCCACCAGGGCCTCGGCGGCCACGACCATCGCGGCCACGTCGTCCACCGGGCGTCCGGTGATCGCCGCGGCCTCCGCGCAGTTCGGGGTCGCCACAGTGGCGTACGGCAGCAGCCGCTCCACCGCGTCCACCACGCCGAGCCGGTGACCACTCGTGGCGACCAGCACCGGGTCGACGACGAGCTGGGGCAGCCGGCCGTCCCGGGCCGCCTCGGCCACCACGTCCGCGATCGCCGGGGTGCCGAGCATCCCCGTCTTCACTGCGCAGACGGTGAAATCGGTGAGCACGCTGTCCAACTGCTCGGTGACCGTGCGCGGGGGCAGCGGCAGCACCGCGTCGACACCCCGGGTGTTCTGCGCGGTGACCGCCGTGAGGACGCTGGTGCCGTACGCGCCCAGCGCGGCGAAGACCTTGAGGTCGGCCTGGATACCTGCGCCGCCGCCGGAGTCTGAGCCGGCGATTGTCAGCAGTGTTCGCGGGGTCATCTTTCCTCTTTGGTTGCGGTTGGGGGCTGCGGCCGACCGTGCCCACTCCGGGCGGGGGGGGGTGTTTCCCCCGGGGGGGCCGGGGGGCCCCACCCGCGACAGGGGGGGCGGGGGGGCCCCGCGCCGGGGTG
>NZ_JBEXHP010000158.1:0-10072 GCF_040607895.1 Micromonospora sp. NPDC005220 | reverse complement strand
TGCACGATCTGCTGCGCTGCGCCCGGCCGGCCCGCGCCGCAGGCCGGCCGGACCGTCAGGACCGGCGGCTCACGCGGCGGCGCGCAGGGCGAGTGCGGCCCGGGTCGCGGCGACGAAGGACCAGAAGACCGGCCGGGTGCTGTTCCGACGCCCGGCCCGGGTGTTGTCGCCGAACATCGCCACCCGCAGCGGGGTCGTCAGTTCAAGCTGCGCGCCCGCCTTCGTCAGCGTCCGGTTGCAGATGTTGCCCGGGTGGGTGCCGTCGATCGCGTCGTTCGTACCCTGGGCCACCTTGACTCCGACCTTGGCGAACTCCTGGCGCAGCAGCTCGCGCAGTGTGGTGTCCAGCCCGCCGATCAGCACCGCCTCGCTGCCGCCGGGCTCCCCTGCCTGGGCCTCGGTGCAGCCGTGCAGGGCGACCGCGTAGCGGGCCCCGCCGCAGATCGACTCCGCCCACGGGTCGTCGCAGTGGGTGGAGGTGACGTGCAGGGCACTGTTGCCGGTGCCGAGCAGGCCCTCGAACATCCAGTAGTCGTGCTGACCCAGGCCATCGGTGAGGGCCGCCCCGGTGCCGGGGTGGACACCAGCGACCGCGAGGCAGAGCTCGGAGGTGCCGGTCTCGATGCCACCACCGTGCGGTGCGATCACCGCCGTCTGCGGTAGGCCCACGTCCACGGTCAGGTCGGTGTCGAGCACGCCCAGACGGCGGTAACGGCGGGCGTACTGGGTGCCTTCGGTCAGGGTCTGGTCGGCGTACAGCTCGGTGTTCGAGGCGTACCCGTCGGCGGCGGCCGCCCGGGCGGGGGTGCCCCCGGCCAGCAAGGTCGGGCCACCGACCGCCGCCGTCGCCAGTGCCGCCAGGACCGTTCGTCTCGAGGTAACCGCCATCGTCTCTCCCGCATGATCATCGAATGGTTGCGGAGAGATTATCCTCAGTGGCGGCGCGGCGTGGTCCCCTGTGGAGGGTGGCCCCGGTGCTCATCGTGCGGTGTCGGCGACGGCCTGGGCGAAGACCTTGGAGCGGTGTTCGAAGTTGCGGAACCGGCCGTAGCTGGGCGCGGCCGGGGACAGCAGCACCACTCCGCCGGCCGGGGTCACCAGCCGGGACAGCCGTACCGCGTCGACCAGGTCGTCGACGAGCTCGGTACGCACCTTGGGCAGGTCGGCGAGCGCCTCGACGATGCGGGCGCCGCTGTCCGGGATGCCGATCACGGTCAGCTCCCGCTCGGCGAGGTGCTCGGCCAGCGGCGTGTAGTCCAGGCCCCGGTCGGTGCCGCCGACGATCACGGTCAACGGCCGCCCGTCGTACGCGTCGATGGCGTGCATGGCCGCGTACGGGCTGGTGGCCAGGGTGTCGTCGACGAACGTCAACCCGGACGGGTCGGTGATCTCGGTGAGCCGGTGGGCCAGCCCCTGGAACTCGGCGACCGCGACGGCGAGGTGATCCTTCTCGGCCACCACGTCGATGCCGAGCGCGTCGAGCACGGCGAGCGCGACGCAGAGGTTGCCCTCGTTGTGCCGGCCGACCAGCGGCAGCACGGCACGCGGGAAGAGCGGCTGGGCGCCGAGGTGGAACCACGGCGTGCCGTCGACGCCGGTGGCGACGTGGGTGGTGTCGGGGTGACCGGCCCGGACCGCCGGCAGCTCACCCAGCTCCGCGGCGAGCCGCGGGTCGGCGCCGTTGACCACGATCGTCTGCGGGTCGTGGGCGAGCAGGTTGAGCTTGTCCCGGTAGTACTCCCGTTCCCCACCGTGCGCGTCCAGGTGCTCGGGAAAGAGCGCGGTGACCACCGCCACCCGGGGCGATTCGGTGAGGTCGCTGCACTGGTAGCTGGACAGCTCCAGCACGTACAGCTCGGCTTCGGGCAGGTCCAGGGTCGGCACGCCGATGTTGCCGCCGAAGACGTTCGGCCGGCCCATCGCGGTGAGCAGATGACTGATCAGGCTGGAGGTGGTGCTCTTGCCCTTGCTGCCGGTGACCCCGACGGTGCGCGCGGCATGGTCGGCCATCCACAACGCGGTGCCCTGGGTCACCGGGATCCCGCGTCGGCGCAGCTCGACCAGCCACGGATGGGTCTGGGGCACGCCCGGGGAGCGGACCACCACTTCCGCGGCGGCCAGCCGTTCGAAGCCCGCCTCACCGGTGACCAGCGGCGCCGCCTCGGCCAGCGGGCCGTCCCAGGGCAGCGACAGGAAGTTCGCGCTGTCGTCGACGGCGACCAGCTCGGCCGGACCGTGCGCGGCGATGGCGGTCACAGCGGCCCGGCCCTCCCGACCGGTGCCCCAGACGGCGACGGTTCGTCCGCGCAGGTCAGACAGGCGCACGGGGCTCTCCTCGGGGGTCACGGCGGCGGCAGGGCGGGCCCGGTCCGGACACGGCCGGACGAACCAGGGCCTAGTATGGCGTGTGCCCAACGAGCAGCTCCGGCGGATGGACGCCTTCACTTTCCCGTCCTACTCGATCGACTACGCCACCGGCGAGGTGTTGTTCGACTACGCCCTGACCGGCCCGGCCGGTGAGCAGCGGTTCACCGAGGTGATCACACTCCCGCTGCCGGCGGAACCGCCCTCCGACGAGACGGTGGCGACCCTCAACCGGGTGCTGGAGGTGCTGCACCTCGTCGCCGGGGTCAGCTACTACAAGGCCGCCGCGCCGCCCCGCCTCGTGCTGCCGGCGCCGTTGGGCGCGGCCACCGTCGACTACGTCACGGCCATCTACACCAAGGGCCTCGCGGAGTACGCGTACCGCAATCAACTGCCGCACGTCCTCCAGCTGCGCCCCGAGGTGCCAGCCGGCACGCCGGAGTCGCCCCGGGTGTACGACGACTCGGACCGTCGCCCGCTCTCCGCGGTCGGCGGCGGCAAGGACTCGATCGTCAGCCTGGAGGCGCTGCGCCGCGCCGAGCTGGACCCGGTGCCGTTCTCGGTCAACCCGAACCACGTGATCGTCGCGGTCAACGAGGCGTCCGGGCTGGTCCCCCTCGCGGCCCGGCGGCGCCTCGACCCGGTGCTGTTCGACCTGAACGCGGCCGGCGCGTTGAACGGGCACATCCCGGTCACCGCCATCAACTCGCTGATCGCGGTGGCCACCGCCGTCCTGCACGGGCTGGGCCCGGTGGTGATGTCCAACGAGCGTTCGGCCTCCGACCCGAACCTGGTCTGGAACGGCCACGAGATCAACCACCAGTGGTCCAAGGGCGTCGAGGCGGAAGGGCTGCTGCGGGCGTCGCTAACCGAACACGCCGGCCTCACCGACCCGTACTTCTCCCTGCTGCGCTCGCTGTCCGAGCTGCACATCGCCCGACTGTTCGCCGAGTTCACCCGGTACGACGACGTGGTGACGAGCTGCAACCAGGCCTTCAAGCTGCGCGACGCGTCCGAGCGCTGGTGCCGTGACTGCCCGAAGTGCCGCTTCGTCTTCCTGGCCATGGCGCCGTTCATGCCCCGGGAGCGGGTGGTGGGCACCTTCGGCGGTGACCTGCTGGCCGACGAGTCGCAGATCCCCGGCTACCGCGAACTGCTGGGCGTCGACGGGCACAAGCCGTTCGAGTGCGTGGGCGAGGTCGAGGAGTCGGTGGTGGCCCTCGGCCTGCTCGCCGAGCAGGACCAGTGGCGCGACGCCCCGGTGATCCAGGCCCTTGTCGACGCCGTACCCGAAACAGCCTGGTCCGCAGTAGCCAGTTCCGACGTCTTCACCCCCGGCGGCCCCAACCACATCCCCCCCACCTACGCCAAAGCCCTAAACGCCCTCACCTGACCCCCACCCAACCCACAGCTCGCCTCGGTGATCAAGAAGTTTGCGTCAACGCGTCCAACATTTCTGACGCAAACCTCTTGATCACCGCGAGCAGGCGGGGAGGTGGGAGGGGTTAGGGGGTGCGGACTGCTTCCAGGGCTAGTAGGGCCACGTGCAGGGACAGGCTTGCCTCTACCGAGTCGAGGTCCACGTCGAGGATGCGGGCTATGCGGGCCAGGCGTTCGTAGAAGGCCGGCCGGGACAGGTGGGCGGCGGCGGCACCGGCGGACTTGTTGCGGCCCTGCTCCAGGTAGGCGCGCAGGGTGTCGAGCAGCCGTTCCCGGGGGTGCCGGGCGTCGTACTCCAGCAGCGCCCCGAGTTCGCGTTCCACGAACGTCTGCAACCGGGGCTCATCGCGCAGCAGGTGCAGCAGGCCGGCCAGCCCGACGTGCGGCAACCGGAAGATCGGCAGGTCACGCCGGTCCCGGCGGGCCGCCTCGGCGATCTGCCGCGCCTCGACCAGCGACCGTCGGGCCTCCCGCAGGGTGCTCACCCCGGACCCGGCGGCCACGATCACGGCACCCGGGCCAGCACCCCGGGGAACGTCGAACCCCGCACGGGTCGGATCGGCACCGGCCGCCGCGCGGGAGGCGTCAGACCCGGTACGGGACACGTCGGCGCCGGAAGCCGCCCGAGCCGGTTCGACACCGGGTCCCGGCCGGCCTGCGCCGGCGTCGAGGCGTACCCGTCGAAGGGCGCTGGCGAACGCGGACAGCGCGCGGTCCTCGGCGGCCGGGTCCGGTAGGGCCAGCAGCGCACCCACCGAGTTGTCGTCGACGGCGCTGGTCAACGCGGTCAGCTTGGCCTCCCGCAGGGCCTGGCCGACGGCCTCGGAGAGGTCCCGGAGCCGAGCCTGGCCGGCCTCGGGGCCGGCTTCCCCGGCGGGGTCGTCGGCGCGGTGCCGGACCATCACGCCGACCAGGTGCCGCCGGTCGAGCACCACGCCGAGCGCCTTGGCCCGTAACCCCACCTCGTCGACCGGACGGGAGTGGTCGAGCAGTGCGGTGAGCAGGGTGCGGTGCAGTTGCCGTTCCAGACCCTCGGCGTCGCGGCGGATCAGCCGGCCCAGCGCGAGGGTGGACGCGGCCCGCTCGATCAGGATGGTGAGCCGGGTGGGCGGGCCAGCGCTGGGCACGTCCCCGCTGGCCGGCCAGCGCAGCAGCAACCGCCCCCAGTCCTGCCCTCGGGCGCCGACGGTGGTCACCAGCCAGCCGCTGTACGGGTCGTACGCGGTCCGCCCGGCGGGACGGATCCGCCGGGAGTGCTGTTCCCAGCCGTCCAGCAGCAGTTCGGCGCTCTCGCCCGCCGGGTCGTACCCGAGCACCTGGCGGGACAGGTTCTCCAGCACCACCGGGCACCCGGACAGCTCGGCGGCCTGTCGGATCACCTCGGCGGTGTCGGCGCCCTCCACGGAGAGGTCGTTGAACCGCTGGTGGATCTCCTCGGTGGCGCGCAGCTCGGTGAGCTGCGCGTCGACGATCAGCGCGTGCACCGCCTCGGTGATCCGGACGAACGGGGTGGCCCGGCGCAGCTCCACCAGGGGCAGCCCGCGCCGCTCGGCGGCGGCGGCCATCACCCGGGGCACCCCGCTGACGTACCGGCGGCCCAGCTCGACGACGAGCCCGGAGACACCGACGTCGGCGAGGTCGCCGATGAACGCGCGCAAACCCGCGTCGTCTCCGGGCAGGCCGATGCCGGTGGTGAGCACCAGTTCGCCGCCGCCGAGCAGGGTGGCGATGTCCGGCACCTCGGCGACGTGCACCCAGCGGACGGGTCGGTCCAGCCCTTCGTCGCCGGCGACCACGCGTGGCGCGCCGTGGCGGACCGGGTCCAGGGCGAGGACCTCACGGACGGTAGGGAACACGGCCGCAACGCTACCGTCCGTGACACCGGACCTCGACGTGCCGGGTCAGTCGACGCCGAACTCCATCGCGGCGCGGTCGAGTGCCTCATCCTCCGCCGAGGCGACGCCCCGGGAGGCGATGGCTTCCGCGCCGCCCTCGGGCATCGCGCCGATCAACCCGGTCGAGGCGGCCTGCGCGGCGCCGATCATCCGCTGCGGGTTCCCGCCGCCGACCAGGCCGAGGGAGGCGTACTGCTCCAGCTTCGACCGCGAGTCGGCGATGTCCAGGTTGCGCATGGTGAGCTGGCCGATCCGGTCCGACGGGCCGAACGCCGAGTCCTCGGTACGCTCCATCGACAGCTTGTCGGGGTGGTAGCTGAACGACGGGCCGGTGGTGTCGATGATCGAATAGTCCTCGCCCCGGCGCAGCCGCAGCGTCACCTCGCCGGTGATTGCCGTGCCGACCCACCGCTGCAACGACTCGCGCAGCATCAGCGCCTGCGGGTCCAGCCAGCGGCCCTCGTACATCAGCCGACCGAGACGACGACCCTCGTTGTGGTAGTTCGCCAGGGTGTCCTCGTTGTGGATCGCGTTGACCAGCCGCTCGTACGCGTAGTGCAGCAGCGCCATGCCGGGCGCCTCGTAGATGCCGCGGCTCTTGGCCTCGATGATCCGGTTCTCGATCTGGTCCGACATGCCCAGGCCGTGCCGGCCGCCGATGGCGTTGGCCTCCAGCACCAGGTCGACGGCGCTGCCGAACTCCTTGCCGTTGATCGTGACCGGGCGGCCCTGGTCGAAGCCGACAGTGACGTCCTCGGTCGGGATCTCCACCGACGGGTCCCAGAACCGGACGCCCATGATCGGGTTGACCGTCTCGATGCCGGTGTCGAGGTGTTCCAGGGTCTTCGCCTCGTGCGTGGCGCCCCAGATGTTGGCGTCGGTCGAGTACGCCTTCTCGGTGCTGTCCCGGTACGGCAGGCCGCGTTCGAGCAGCCACTCCGACATCTCCTTACGCCCACCCAACTCGGTGACGAAGGCGGTGTCGAGCCACGGCTTGTAGATGCGCAGCATCGGGTTGGCCAGCAGGCCGTACCGGTAGAACCGCTCGATGTCGTTGCCCTTGAAGGTCGAGCCGTCGCCCCAGATCTGCACGTCGTCGGCGACCATCGCCCGCACCAGCAGGGTGCCGGTCACGGCGCGGCCCAGCGGGGTGGTGTTGAAGTACGCCCGCCCGCCGGTGCGGATGTGGAAGGCGCCGCAGGTCAGCGCGGCCAGGCCCTCCTCGACCAGGGCTGCGCGGCAGTCGACCAGGCGGCCGAGTTCGGCGCCGTAGCTGAGCGCGCGACCGGGCACCGAGGCGATGTCGGGCTCGTCGTACTGGCCGATGTCGGCGGTGTAGGCGCAGGGAATCGCGCCCTTGTCGCGCATCCACGCGACCGCGACCGAGGTGTCGAGGCCGCCGGAGAAGGCGATGCCGACACGTTCGCCGGTGGGCAGGGAGGTGAGAACCTTGGACACGGGGAAAATTATGCAATAGAACGCATGGCCATGCAAGCCGAAGTGGTCTACTCGCCGCCGAACGGCGGATCGTCGCGGCCCAGCTCCCAGAACGCCGCCGCCGCGGCGGCGGCGACGTTCAACGAGTCGACGCCACGACGCATCGGAAGGACCACCCGCACGTCGCTGGCGGCCTGGGCCGCCGCGGTGAGGCCGGGCCCCTCGGCTCCGAGCAGCAGCGCGGCCCGCTCGCGCTGCGCCGGGGTCAACCGCTGCATCGGTACGGCGTCCGGCGCGGGCGTCATGGCGAGCACCGTGAAGCCGGCCTCCCGCACCTGGTCCAGGCCGCCGGGCCAGCGGTCGAGCTTGGCGTACGGCATGGCGAAGACCTCACCCATGCTGACCCGGACACTGCGCCGGTACAGCGGGTCGGCGCAGGTCGGCGAGAGCAGCACCCCGTCGACGCCGAGCGCGGCGGCCCCCCGGAAGATCGCACCGAGGTTGGTGTGGTTGTTCACGTCCTCCAGGACGACGACCCGGCGCGCGGCGGCGAGCACCTCGGCCGCCGTCGGCAGCGGCCGGCGGTGGAACGACGCCAGCACCCCCCGGTGTACGTGGAACCCGGTGGCCCGTTGCAGCACGTCCTGGGTGGCGGCGTAGACCGGCGCGTCGCCGGTGTCCAGGTCGGCGAGCTGGTCGACCCGCTTGGCGTCGACCAGGTACGACCGGGCCGGGTAGCCCGCACGCAGGGCCCGGCGCAGCACCAGTTCCCCCTCGGCGATGAACAGGCCGTGCGGTGGCTCCCAGCGGGTGCGCAGCTCGACGTCGGTGAGCGCGCGGTAGTCGGCGATCCGGTCGTCGTCGGGGTCGGTGATCTGGTGGACAGGCACCCGACGATTCTGCCGGACGGCCGTCAGCCGCCCCGACGTCCGCCCGGTGGGGGTGTTTTGTCCGGTCGAGACGGGGAACGACCGGACGAGTAACGGACGCGACGGGAAGGACAAGCCAGGTGAGCGCAGAGCACACGGCACCGGGCGAAGCGGGCACCTTGCCCCGGCGTCCGACCGTCGCGGACCACATTGTCTCCCGCCTGGCCACCTGGGGCGTACGCCGCTACTTCGGCTATCCCGGCGACGGCATCAACGGCCTCACCTCCGCGCTGCAACGCACCAATGGGCGGGCCCAGTTCATCCAGGTCCGCCACGAGGAGACCGCCGGCTTCGCCGCCTCCGCGCACGTCAAGTACGGCGGCGGGCCGCTGGGCTGCGCGCTGGTGACCAGCGGACCGGGCGCCATCCACCTGCTCAACGGCCTGTACGACGCGAAGCTCGACCACCAGCCGGTGGTCGCCCTGGTCGGGCACACCGCGGTCACCGCCGAGGGCGGCGGTTACTACCAGGAGGTCGACCTGCTGGCGCTGTACAAGGACGTGGCTGCGGCGTTCCTGGCCCAGCTCGACCACCCCGCGCAGGTGCGCCACCTGGTCGACCGGGCGTGTCGAACGGCGTTGGCCCGGCGTACGGTCACCGCGCTGGTGCTCCCCGCGGATCTGCAGGACGAGCCGGCCGTCCCCGACCCGCCCCACGCGCACGGCTACTACCAGACCAGCAACGTGCCGAGCAGCACGCCGACCGTTCCGCCGACGGCGGACCTGCGCCGGGCCGCCGAGGTGCTGCGCGGCGGCGAGCGGGTGGCCATGCTGGTCGGGCAGGGCGCGCTCGGGGCCGAGGACGAGGTCCGCGAGATCGCCCACCGGCTCGGCGCCGGGGTGGCCACCGCGCTGCTCGGCTTCGCGACCGTCGACCACCGCGAACCGTGGGTGACCGGCGCGATCGGGCTGCTCGGCACCCGACCGAGCTGGCAGCTGATGAGCGGCTGCGACCGGCTGCTGATCGTGGGCAGCAACATGCCGTACTCGGAGTTCTACCCGCCGCCCGGGCAGGCCCGCGCGGTGCAGATCGACCTGGACGGCACCCAGCTCGGGCTGCGCTACCCGACCGAGGTGAACCTGACCGGCGACGCCCGCCCCACGCTACGGGCGCTGCTGAACGAGCTGGGCCCCGGCCCGGGCCCGACCGCCTGGCGGGCGGAGATCGCCGAGGCCACCTCGGCGTGGCGGCGCGCCCAACGCGACCTGGCCGAGCAGGCCGCCGACCCGGTCAACCCGCAACTGCTGTTCAACACCCTCAGCGACCGCCTCCCCGACGACGCGATGCTCGCCGTGGACTGCGGCACCGCGACCGCCTGGTACTCCCGGCACGTGCAGGTCCGACCCGGGATGCTGGCCAGCCTCTCCGGCACGCTGCTGTCCATGGGCGGCGCCATGCCGTACGCGCTCAGCGCCAAGTTCGCCCACCCGGACCGGCCGCTGATCGCGATGATCGGCGACGGGGCCATGCAGATGAACGGCGTCAACGAGCTGATCACGGTGGCGAAGTACTGGCGGAGCTGGGCCGACCCACGGTTCGTGGTGCTGGTGCTCAACAACCGGGATCTGGCATTCGTCAGCTGGGAGCAACGGTCCAGCGAGGGCATGCCGATGTTCCCGGACAGCCAACAGCTCCCCGACATCGGCTACCACCAGTGGGCGGAGGTGCTCGGGTTGCGCGGTGAGCTGGTCGACTCGCCGGACCAGATCCCGGGGGTATGGGAGCGGGCACTGACCGCCGACCGGCCGGTGGTCATCAACGCGCTCGTCGACCCGGCCGAGCTGATGGTGCCGCCACACTTCACCGCCGAGCAGGCCCGCAAGACCGCAGCGGCGGTGCTACGCGGCGACACCGACTGGGCCGGCATCATCCGCCGCGGCCTACCGGCCACGATCGCCACCTACCGCCCCCGCCGCCGCGAACGCTAACCCCACCACCCACCCACCCCCACCCCACCCCACCCCCCCCGAACCCGTTGATCATGAACTTTTTTACCCACCGCCCCGC
>NZ_JBEXHP010000157.1:0-10230 GCF_040607895.1 Micromonospora sp. NPDC005220 | reverse complement strand
ACTGAAATCCCCGGTGTTGTGCCCCCCGCTGGCGCCCGTGTGGGTGGTGGCCCCCCACCCCACGCTGCTCTTCTGCTTCAGGGCGTGCGCGCCGGCGGGGGCCGGCACCCCCCCCCCCGCGGCACCGCCTCAGAAGCCGACGAAGACCCGGCGCAGGTCGTCGAGGGTCACCGGACCGGTCGCCTCCACCCCTTCGGGGGTGTGCTCGCGGCCGAGCCGTCCGGTGGCCAGCCGCAGCCACGCCTCGGCCGGGGCCACCAGATCCCCGTCGGGGCGCTCCGGCGCGTCGACGACCTCGACCTTGTCGCCCAGCCGCAGCCCGAACGTCCGGTCGGGCGCGTGCAGCCGGACCAGCACTGTGGCCTCCCGCCCGGCCAGCTCCTGCGGTCGGCTGGTCCAGGCCAGCATGCCGCCGACCTGGTCGAGCAGCAGCGCCACCGCCCCCGGCGTCACCGCCGCGAACCTGTTGAACGCCACCTCGGCGTCCCACTGGTGCAGGGCGAACTCGCTGAGCCGGAACCGGGCGGCGGTGGCCACGTCGACCGGCTCCGGCAGGAAGCCGAGGTCGATCCGCATCGAGGCCCGGGTCTCGGCGTCCAGCGCCTCGTACGCCTCGACCAGCCGCTCGTTGGTGGCGAGGAAGCCGGCGGCGTGCTCGGCCGGGGACATCGCGTCCCAGCGCGCCCACACGCCACGGTTGAAGTCCCCGTCCGGGCCGGGCGAGCCGGTGCGGGCGGCGTCCAGCGTCGCCAGGTTGATCTCGGCGCCGCTGCCCAGGTGGCTCAGCACCTGGGACACCTGCCACTCGCTGGCTCCCGACGGCCGGAGCAGGTCGTCCTCCTTGAGGTCCCGGACGAGCGCGGCGAGCTCCTCGTGGCCCGCGCGCAGAGCTGTGATGACCTGGTCAGCAGGGGTCGACATGAATCTCCTCAAACGGACTTTCGATGATGGTCGGGACGTTACCGGACGGGGCCGCCGACCGGTCCACCCCAGGGTCGGGGCGCTCGGGCCGGCGGCCACGTCGCGGTCAGCTCAGCCCATGTGCACGGTGTTGCCGGTCGGGATGTCCTCCTTGCGGACCTTCACCAGCACCAGGGTGGCCAGTCCGGCGAGCAGGATCAGCGCCGCACCCCAGGCGAAGGCCACCCGGTAGCCGTGCACCAGCGCCTCGACCTGGTTGACCGGGTTCGGCGCCCGGCCGACCAGGTAGGCGGCGACCGCGCTGGTGTAGAAGGTGTTCAGCAGCGCGGTGCCGAGCGAGCCACCGATCTGCTGGGTGGCGTTGAGCGTCGCGCTGGCCGCGCCCGCGTCGTGCTCCGGCACCCCGACCAGGGCGAGGCTGGACAGCGGGACGAAGGTGAAGCCCAACCCCAGGCCGAGGATGACCTGCGCGGGCAGCAGATGGGTGAGGAACGAGGTGTCCACGTCGATCTGGGTCAGCACCAGCATGCCCAGGGCGGCGAGCACCGCACCGGTGACCATCAGCGGCTTGGCGCCCAACCGGGGCATCAGCTGGCTGGCGCCACCCGCGGCGATCAGCACACCGGCGGTGACCGGCAGCGACGCCAGACCGGCCTCGAGGGGCTTGTACTGGAGCACCACCTGGAAGTAGAAGGTCAGGAAGAGGAACGCCCCGAACAGGCCGGCGCCGATCAGCGTCGAGGTGAGGAACGCCCCGCCCCGGTTGCGGTCCAGCAGGATCCGCAGCGGCAGCAGCGGGTGGCTGGAGCGCAGCTCGATCACCACGAAGGCGGCGAGCAGCAGCACGCCCGCGGCGATGAAACCGAGCGTCGCGGTGGCGTCCCAGCCGTCCTCGGCGGCCTTGGTGAAGCCGTAGACCAGGGAGACCAGGCCGGCGGTCACCACGATCGCGCCGGGTACGTCGTAGCGGGTGTTGCCGTGGGCGCGGCTCTCCGGCACCAGCGGGAGCGCGAAGGCGATGGCGACGGCGGCGACCGGGATGTTGACCAGCAGGCACCAGCGCCAGTCGGCGTACTCGGTGAGCACCCCGCCGAGCAGCAGGCCGACCGCCGACCCGCCGCCGGCGATCGCGCCGTACACCGCGAAGGCCTTGGCCCGCTCGGTGGCCTCGGTGAAGAGAACGGTGAGCAGCGCCAGCGCGGCCGGGGCGAGCAGCGCGCCGAAGGCGCCCTGCAACGCGCGGGCGGCGAAGAGCATCTCACCGGTGGTGGCCAGACCGCCCAGGGCGGAGGCGAGCGCGAAACCGGTCATGCCGACCAGGAAGGTGCGCTTGCGCCCCCAGTAGTCGGCGATGCGACCGCCGAGCAGCAGCAGACCACCGAAGGCCAGCGTGTAGGCGGTGATCACCCACTGCCGGTTCGCGTCGGTGATCCCCAGGTCGGCCTGGGCCTGTGGCAGCGCGATGTTCACGATGGTGGCGTCCAGGACGACCATCAGCTGGGATACCGCGATGACCGCCAGCGCGATCCAGCGCCGCGGGTGCGGTGCTCCTGTCGACACGCCGGCATTGGGCGCGCCGGGCGCGGTCGAGGTGGTTCCGGACATGGTGGAGCCTTCCGTGTTGCGTGATGTGAGGCGAATCAGGCCGGCGACGGACGGTCGTGCTGATAGCGGAGCACCGGGATCAGCACCTGGTCGACGACCTGGGTGAGGAACGCGTCATCGGCGGGTAGGCCGTGCGCGAGGATGCGGGACATGGTGAGCGCGGGCGCCAGATCGTGGAACAACTCCCGCTCGCCGGCCTCCGGCGGGATCTCCCCGCGGGCGGCGGCCCGGACCAGGACGGCGGTGCTGGCCACCCGCCCGGCCGGCAGCACCTGGTGACGCACCAGGCGTTCCAGCTCGGGGTTGGTTCGCATGGCGAAGGTCAACGCCTGCATGAGGTCGCAGTCGGCGGTGCAGATCGCGGCCGTGGCCCGCAGCAACTCGATCAGATCCCCGCGCAGGGAGCCGGTGTCGGGCGGGTTGTGCACCCCCACGTGCTGGTCGCGCAGGGCGGCGACGACCAGCTCCGCCTTGCCGTCCCAGCGCCGGTAGATGGTGGCCTTGCTGACGTGGGCGCGGGCGGCCACGGCGTCGATGGTCATCCGGTCATAGCCGACCTCGCGCAGGGTGTCGATGACGACGGTGAACAGGTCGCTGTCGGTGCAGCGCGGGCCCCGGGCTGCCGGTACCCCGGCACCCGCGCCCACCTGCTGACCACCCAGCACCCTCGACCCCCTGCGAAACGATGTCGTACTGACCCTAGTGCGCGGTTGGCTGATCGTGCAGGTTTTCGTGAGTTCCGTCGCATGGAGTGGGTGAAACGATTGCGTTTCCATCAGGAGTCCGGCGGGTGTCCGGGGGTGGTCAGCCGCCGGGGGAGAGGATCACCGGCACGGCCATTGTGTTGATCCGCGCGCCGTTTCGGGCGGACACCTCGTACACCTCGACGGTGCCCTCCTGCTCGCGGGCCGTGTGCCAGCCGACCACCACCCGGTAGCCACCCCGGCAACCGCTGCCGCAACTGGCGGTGCCGAAACCGGTGGCCACCTCCCGGCCGGCGGCGTCCAGCACCCGGACGCTCACCGTGGCCTCGAACACGGTGGCGGTGCCGGTGACGACGAGCGGCGAGGAGACCCGCTCGCCGGGGATCGGCCCGGTGACCACGATCGGCGGCAGCAGGTCCGCGTAGTCGGCCCGATCGACCGGCGCCGCGCCGTCGAGGCGGACCTGACGCACGGTGGGGAACTGGGTGAGCGTCCACACCACCTGCGCCTCGCGTAGCCGCCGGGTGGCCGGGTCGCCGACGGACGGCACCCGCAGCGTCGCCACGCCGTCGGCGATGCGGGTGACCTCGACGCCGGCCGGAAGGAGGGTGGTCATCCCGGTGGCGGCCTCGGCCCGGCTCGGCCCGGCGGCCAGTTCGGTCAGCGCCAGCCGGGACGTCGCGACCGTGGCCGGCCGGGTGCGCCGGGTCGGCACGAGCAGCCCGGCGCGGATGTACCACAGCTCGATGGTCACCGGGTCCGGCCGGCGCGTGCCGGCGGACGCCGACGCCGACGGACTCGGTGGTCGGTGGGTGGGTGGTGGCGTCGGCTCCACGGCCCGCGTCGGGATGGGTGCCGGGCGGTCGGTGGGTGCGCCGCTCGTCGGCGGCGCGGTGGGCGCCGGGCCCAGGTCACCGGAGCGGGGAGTGCCGCAGCCGGCGAGCAGGACCGCAGCGACGAGCAGCGGTACGCCCAGCCTGATCGGGTCGCGGCGGCTCATCCCACACCACCCGCCGCGCCGGCGGTACGCCCGGCCGGACCCGCCTCGGCGCGGTGCTCCGGGCGGGGCACGTCACCGTGCCGGCCGGCGGGACCGTCGACAGGCAGCTCCAGCCGGAACCGGGTGCCCTCGCCCGGTTCGCTCCGCACGCTCAGCGCGCCGCCGAGCAGATCGGTGTGCTCCCGGGCGATGGCCAGCCCGAGCCCACTGCCCGGCCCGGAGCGGGACGAAGCGACCTGGTGGAACCGGTCGAACACGCGGGGCAGGTGTTCGGCCGGGATGCCCGGCCCCTGGTCGGTGACCTCGAAGACGACCAGCGGGCCCGCGCCCGCCACGCTGGCCGTGATCTCTCCACCGCCGTGCTCGACCGCGTTGGCGACCAGGTTGGCCAGCACCCGCTCCAACCGTCGGGGGTCGGTGCGCACCGCGACCGGATCCCCGGTGACCCGCACGCGCGGCGACCAGCCGCGCGCCGCGACGATGCCGTGCAGCAGCGCCAACCCGTCGACCGGCCCGACGGCCAGCTGCTCCCGCCCGGCGTCCAGCCGGGAGATCTCCATCAGGTCCTCGACCAGCCGACGCAGCCGGACCACGTCGCCGACCAGCAGCTGCGCGGCCGGCCGGGCGTCGTCGGGCAGCTGGTCGAGGTGCTCGCGCAGCAGCGACGCCGCGCCCACCAACGCGGTCACCGGGGTACGCAGCTCGTGCGCGACATCGGCGGTGAACCGCCGCTCGCGGGCCTGCGCGGCCGACAGTGCCGCGATCTTCGCCTCCAGCGCCTCGGCCATCTCGTTGAACGTCGTCGCCCACACGCTGAACTCGTCGCGCCCGCGTACCGGCAGGCGGGTGGCGAGCAGGCCCTCGGTGAGCGCTCGGGCGGCCCGGCTGGCCCGGCCCACCGGCTCCAACGTGCGGCGGGCCAGCGCGTGACCCACCGCGGCGGCGAGCAACACCACGAGCACCCAGCCGGCCACCAGCGCGGTGCGCAGCTGCCCCAGGTCGGCCGCGAGGTCGTCCTCGACGGTGAGGACGTACAGCTCGGCGGTCGAGCCGGGTATGCGCCCGCCGATCACCAGCAGTCGAGGACGCTCCGCCGGCGCGGAGCGCTGATAGCCGAGCCGCCCGTCCGCGACGACGGCCCGCAACCGGGTGCCCAGCACCGGGGCGTACGCGGGGTGCGAGGCGCGGGCCGGGCCGTCGACGAGCACCACGTGCCGACCACTGGCCTCGAAGCTGGTGAGCAGCTCGGTGCTGCGCTGCTCGGTCAGCGGCAGGAACTGCCCAGCGAGCACGAGCTGGTAGCGGGCGTCGGCGGCGGCCTCGTGCAGCGACGCGTCCAACCAGGACTGTCGCAGCAGCAGTCCGGTCCCGCCGGCGAGCAACCCGGCCGAGACGCCGGCGACCAGGACGAACGCGATCGTCAGCCGGCGCCGTAGGCTGCCGGGGAGCACCGCGCTTGCGGCCATCGCCCCACCCCCCCGTCAGCCCGTCGACAGCTTGTAGCCGGCGCCGCGCACGGTCCGGATCAGCCGTGGCTGCGCCGGGTCGTCCTCGATCTTGGCGCGTAGCCGCTGCACCGCCACGTCGACCAGTCGGGAGTCGCCGAGGAAGTCGTGGTTCCAGACCAGGTCCAGCAGCAGCTCCCGGGTGAAGACCTGGCCGGGTCGGCGGGCCAGCTCCAGCAACAGGCGGAACTCGGTCGAGGTCAAGGCCAGCTCCCGGCCGTGCCGGCGGACCACGAAGCCGACCGGGTCGATCTCCAGGCCGCCGACTTCGATGACTGTCGACGGGGCCGGCACGCTGGCCCGGCGCAGCACCGAACGGACCCGAGCCACCAGCTCGGGCAGGTCGAAGGGTTTGCGCAGGTAGTCGTCCGCGCCGCACTCCAGCCCGACCACCACGTCGATGGTGTCGATGCGTGCGGTCAGCATCAGGATCGGCACCTGACTGGTCCGCCGGATCTCCCGGCAGACCTCCAGGCCGTCCAGGACCGGCAGCATGATGTCGAGCACGATGAGGTCGACCGGGCGCGCGCGGAACGCGGCCAGGGCCTGCCGCCCGTCGACCGCGGTGTCGACCCGGAAACCGGCGCGGCGCAGACCGAGGGCGGTGACTTCCCGGATGGAGAAGTCGTCCTCGACCACCAGCACGCGGCCCTCCATCACCCGAGGGTAGACCCGGCGGCACCGTGCGTAGTCCTGGCAAAACGGTCGACATCAGCGGCCGGTGGCCCCCCGCCTGGGCACCGTCCAAACGCTACCGTCAGGTCGGCACCCCTGGACCAGCTCACACGAAAGGGCACGACGTGCAACGTCATGGCTGCGTGATCCGACTCCGCCCCGAGCAGCGGGAAACCTACCTGCGGTTACACGCCGCCGTCTGGCCGAGCGTCGAGAAGACGCTGCGCGAGGCGAACTTCCGCAACTACACCATCTTTCTCCACGGCGACCTGCTCTTCGGCTACTACGAGTACGTCGGTGACGACTACGAGGCCGACCTGCGAATGATCGCCGCGGATCCGCAGACGCAGGAGTGGTGGAAGCTGACCGACCCGTGTCAGGAGTCGATCGCCGAGCCCGGCTCGGGGGACTGGTGGGCCCCGATGCGCGAGGTCTGGCACCTGGCCGACAGGCCCTAGCCGACGAAGCCCAGGTCGCCGACGTCGATCATGGAGTTGTGGTGCCCGCTTTGCCAACTGGCGGTCGCTTTGTCACCCACCACAACTCCATGATCGGCGGGGTGGGGTCAGGCACGCCGGAGTCGAAGATTCTTGACGAGAATCTTGGGCGTGCTGTCGATTGGGGTCGGTTCAGTTCGTAGCCCTGGTGAGAGCCCGGCACCGCGACGGGCCACACCCATTGGAGGGCACGATGACCGCCACTGCGAACACGACCCGCGCCACCACGCCGACCCTCGGTGCGTTGATCCGGAACGGTGTCGCCGCCACGGTCGGAGCGAGCATCGCCACCATGGCTGTCGCCGCCACCGGCGCCCGAGCCGGGGTCAGCCTCGATCTGGGCGGCACCCCGATCCCCGTGACGGGATTCGGCGTGCTGACGGTCGTCTTCTCGTTGATCGGGGTGGCCATCGCGGCGCTGCTGGCGCGTTTCGCCCGGCACCCGCGGCGCACATTCGTCCGCACGACTGTGGTGCTGACGGTCCTGTCCCTGGTGCCGGACGTGATCGCCGACGCCGGGGTGGCCACCAAGGCGCTGCTGATGCTCACCCACCTGATCGCGGCAGCGATCGTGATCCCCGCGGTCGCCCGCCGCCTGGCCGTCTGACCTGGCCGTCTGACCTGCCCGTTCGACCTACTGGAGGATCGTCATGAAGCAGTACCTGCTGTCCGTGCACGTCGTCGAGGGCGCGCCGACGCCGTCCGACGAGGAGACGCAGACCATGTTCAGGGAGACCGGCCGGATCAACGACGACATGCAGGCCGCCGGCGTCTGGGTCTTCGCCGGCGGGCTCACGTCGCCGGACAGCGCCACAGTCGTCCGGGTCGAGAACGGCACCACCGCCATGAGCGACGGGCCGTTCGCCGAGACCAAGGAGCACATCGCCGGGTTCTGGGTCATCAAGTGCGCGGACCTCGACGCGGCGCTGGCCTGGGCCGAGAGGTGCGCGGCGGCCTGCGGCCCGGTCGAGGTACGCCCCTTCGACGACCTGTCCCAGGCCTGACCAGAGCCGGTCTCCCGACATGGACCTGTCTCCCGACACGGACCTGGCGAGCATCTACCGCGCGGAGTACGGCCGCTGCGTCGCCACCCTGGCCCGCCTCCTCGGCGACATCAACCTCGCCGAGGAGGCCGTCCAGGACGCTTTCACCACGGCGTTGCAGAAGTGGCAGACCCTGCCGCCGAACCCGGGGGCCTGGATCGTGACCACCGCCCGCAACCGTGCCGTCGACCGGCTTCGTCGGGAGTCGACCCGCGAGGCCCGGCACGCCCAGGCCCTGCTGCTGTATCACCAGGACGAGCCCCAGGAGGTGGGACCGGTGCGGGACGACCAGCTGCGACTCATCTTCACCTGCTGTCATCCGGCGTTGGCTCCCGAGGCGCGGACGGCTCTCACCCTGCGCCTGCTGGGCGGCCTCGACGTGCCGGAGATCGCCCGCGCCTACCTGGTGCAGGAGGCGACCGTCGCCCAGCGGATCGTGCGCGCCAAGAAGAAAATCCGTGACGCCGCCATCCCGTACCGGGTGCCCGCCGCACATGAGCTGCCGGGCCGGCTGCCGCCTGTCCTCGCCGTGCTCTACCTGATGTTCAACGAGGGCTACGCGTCCACCGCCGGCCCGTTGATCAGGACGGACCTGTGCGCCGAGGCGATCCGGCTCGCCCGCGAGCTCGCCGCGTTGATGCCCGACGAGCCCGAGGTCCTGGGCCTGCTCGCCCTGCTGCTGCTGACCGAGGCGCGCCGCCCGGCCCGGCTCGGCCCGGCCGGCGAGCTGGTGCTGCTGGCCGACCAGGACCGGTCACTGTGGAACCGCAGCCTCATCGCCGAGGGTCATGACCTGGTCCGCCGTTGTCTGCGCCGCAACCGGCCCGGCCCGTACCAGATCCAGGCCGCGATCGGCGCGGTGCACACCGACGGCGCCGCCACCGACTGGCCGCAGGTCCTGGCACTGTACGACCAGCTCCTCGCGTTCGCGCCAACCGCTGTCGTCGCGCTCAACCGTGCGGTCGCCGTCGCCGAGGTGCACGGACCGGCGGTGGCCCTCGCCGCGTTGGAGGGCGTCGATCTTCCGGGCTTTCACCGGTTGCCCGCCACCCGTGCCGAACTGCTGGCCCGGCTCGGACGCGACGACGAGGCCCGAGCCGCCTACGACCAGGCCCTGGCGCTGGCCACCAACGAGACCGAGCGGGCCTACCTGCAGACCCGTCGCAGTCAACTGACACGTGAATGGGGAACATCATGACCGCCACCTACACCGTCGACGTCTTTTCCAGCCTCGATGGCTTCGGCACCACCAGCGGGAACTGGGGTGGCTACTGGGGTAAACAGGGCCCGGAACTGCTCGCGCACCGACTGTCCGTCTACGACGCGGAGCAGCGCATGGTCTTCGGGGCCGGCACGTACCGGGTGTTCGCGCGGATGCTGGCCGCGAGCACCGAGGAGTCCGAGGTCCGCGACGCCTGGGTGACCCGGATGAGGAGCCTCCCGGCGACGGTGGTGTCGAACACGCTGGAAGGCCCCCTCGACTGGCCGGACGCGACCATCGTGCGCGGTGACGCCGTCGACGTCGTCGCCCGGCTCAAGAAGGAGTCCGAGGTGCCTCTGCGATCGCACGGCAGCCTGTCGTTGAACCGGGCGCTGATGGCCGCGGGGCTGGTCGACCTCGTCCAGGTGACGGTCTTCCCGGTGATCACCGGGAAGACCGGAACCGAGCCGATCTTCCAGGGCGCGGCCGACTTCGACCTGGAGCTGGTCGACAGCCGCACCCTCGACGGTCGCACCCAGGAGCTCGTCTACCGGCCCACCCTGCACGTGTGACTCACTCGGCTCGGGTCACCACTGGTGGGCCACGTCGAGCACCACCCGGCTGTGGGTGCCGGGGCCGGCGAGCACGAGCACGCGGAACGGCAACCGCGCCCGTACGCCGACGGCGAAGGTGCTGTAGCCCTCGAAGCTGCCGCCGAAGACGACGTCGCGCAGCGTCGGGTAGCGCAGCAGGTTCGCCACGTGTTCACCGACCGCGTAGGGCACCGTGCCCAGGTGCTCGTCGTCGTAGGCCGGAGCCCGCAGCGAAACCCGCAGCAGCGCGCCCCCGGCGGTGTACGGCGACAGCGCCAGCCCTTCGCCCTCGGTCCACGTCTCGCCGTAGCCGATCGCGTAGCCGTCGACCGGGCCGGCGAACTCGAACACCACCCGGTCGTAGCAGTCCTGCCGGCCGGTACGGACGTCGACCAGCGGGGCGTCGCTCAACGCGCCTGCCGACTTCTCCGCGCTGCCCCAGGTGATCCCGCAGCGGCGCGCGCCCCGGCACCCCCCCCCCGGCGG
>NZ_JBEXHP010000156.1:1605-10351 GCF_040607895.1 Micromonospora sp. NPDC005220 | reverse complement strand
TGTCGATGTCAGCAGTCACGAGCAGACAACGACACCCTTCCCTATGCGGTACGACCACCGCCTCACCAGCTCAGATTTGGGACTCAGTCATCTAGAGGTCGCGAGACACCGTCAGTTTGGAAGAGCGTGCTCAACCGTTCGTGATTCCCGAAACGCCTACGGTCGGCGGCTGACCCGGTTGCGTCTCGTGCCCGCTCGTGACCGCTGCGTGCCGCGGTTACTGGCCCACGGATGGCCCGGGCCGGAATGTCGTTGACGGGCAGTGGACTCGGACCTAACGTCCGCTCGATGACTTACCAGTTTCATCACATCACGCTGCGCGTCAGCGACTTGGAACGTTCTCGCCGCTTCTATGAGGGAGTCCTGGGGCTGCGGGTGGATCAAGACTTTCCGGGTGAGAAGCTGCGGTTCAGGCTGGGGGGCACCTCAACCAGCCTTGTGCTTCACCCGGCCCTGCCTGGCACGCCTTCCGGTGACCGCTTCACCGAAGCGCGCATCGGCCTGGACCACATCGCCATCGGCGTGGCCGTGGGTGAAGTCGCACGTCTCGCCGATGTGCTGGCGGCGAACGAGGTCCAAACAGTGGAGTGAAGGCGGACTCAAAGGGTCCAGTCATGATCGTCTTCCGCGACCCGGACAACATCCAGTGGGAGCTGTTCGAGGAGTTGTAATCCGCGATTAGCGGCTGGCATCGCGAGCTGGGCCGATCTCTGAGGAGGGCCGGGGTTCGGGGCGGAGCCTCGAGGTCTTAAGTCTTGTGTCCCGTCAACGTGGCCGGCCGGCCGGCCCGGCCGATGCCGGGCCGGAGGTCGCCAGCAGGCCGGGGCCGGGAGCAACGCCAGTAGTAGGCAGTTGGTGGACGGCGACGTGGACTGCCGGAGCGCCAGGGGAGAAACGAGTCAAGATCACGGGCGTCCGGTAAATCGGCAAAGCTTCAGGGGGTGGAGTCTTCTACCCGCCACCAGGCGCAAAGAGCGACCCCTGAGCAGCGCGAACGCCAGTCAGGGTCGCTCTCCAGTTTTCGCTCTGACCTGCGCAAATAAGCTGGCCGTGCCACATCCGGCGCGTCGGTGGTCCGTGTCCCTCAGGGCGCGGATTAGCCGCACGGGCCACGGCGACCCGTCGCCGCCCGGGACCGGCCCTGTCAGCGCGGGTGGTAGGTGACCGCTCTGGCACCCGAGTCCGTGCGGATCGACGCGGCGATGCGGCCACGGTCATCAAGGTCGACGACCTCGCCGTACGTGCTGATCCCGGCGACGCTGAGGTCGTGCAGGACGCCGCGTCGCCACAGCGCCGGGCGGGCGCTTCTGTCGCTGGCCTGGGAGATAGCCAGGATCTCGCCGTGGTTGTTGATCGCCCGCAGTTCGGTGTAACTGCCGCCGAGGGTGCCGACGTCCAGGGCGCGGCCGCGCCGCCAGAGGATGCCGCGCGGGAACTGATCGGCTGAGAACTGCCAGCCGATCACCCAGCCGTGATCGTTGAGGGCGTACGTGTTGCTGCGGTTGAAGGGGCCGGCGCCGAGGTCGGTGACTCGGCCGCTGTGCCACCGGGTGGCGTGGTAGCCGTCCGGCGGCATGAAGACCCCGCCCGAGACCTGGCCGTGCTCGTTGACGTCGGACACGTCGCTGAGAGGCAGGGGCCGGGCTCGGCCGTTCGTCCAGAGGATGGGGCCGGCGTCGGTCTGGCCGACGACCTGACCACGGTCATTGATCGCCACGGGCCGGGCGGACGGGCCCAGTGGCCGCAGGACGCCGTGGTCCCAGACGTACCCGCCGGAGCCGTCGTCGGGGTAGCCGACGACCTGGCCGCGGTCGTTGACGTCGGTCGGGGTGAAGGCACCGAGATCGGTCATGCGGCCGTGGTGCCAGAGGAACCCACGCCAGGTGCCGCCGGCGGCCTGGGCGCGACCGACCACGTCACCCCGGTCGTTCATGGCGCTGGCGAAGCTGCTGTCGCCGCCGAGGGTGCCGAGGTCCACCATGCGATAGCTGGCCCGGGCGCCGGACGCGGCGGCGGCGTTGGGCGCGAGGGTGGGTGCGGCCGTCAAGGTAGCCACGAGGAGAGCGGTGGCGAGGGGGGATGGCATGGGACGGCTCCCTTCGGAGCGTCGCCGGGCGAACCGTCCGCTCAGCGTAGGCGCGTCCCGTCGCTCCGTCAGGGTGCCGTCACATGGCTGACAGCCTTGCCGTCCTGCCGCGCACGCGCACGTGCCGGGGAGGTGCGGACCGGGCGCGGGCCATCGGGTACGCCGCGATGCCAAGCGCGCGGCCAATGATCAAGCAGCCTGGTCTCCGGCGATTCGCGTTTCGGTCCGGGCGGCGACCGCACTCCACGGTCGCCCCGTTGGGCGGGGGGGAGACCCTCGTCGTGAATCCTCCCGAGCCGACATCGCGCATCGGAAAGGATGCGTCGAGGTACTGGCGCGTTCACGAAGACCAGGTATGGTGGTCGATGGCTGGCGTAGAGCGCAGGCATGGGCGCACCTCTTCGAGTCATCACTTAGAGTGACCGACAGGTCAGATTTGGCAGCTCCGTTGTGGCTGCGCCGAATTGCGTTGAAGGTCGTATTCAACGCTGTGTGAAGCGGTGATCTGCCCCGCAGGCTCGTGATCTGGCCCAGTGTGATGAGGGCGGTGGGCCGAACGGCGGGAAGTCACAGACGGTGGGGTCAGTCAGGGCCGCCCCTACTACTATGGCTGCCCGCACTGTGGCACGATCGTGGAATCTCCACTACCCCCACGACACTTTCCGACAGGAGCAATCATGTCTGGTCGTAGGTTGGGCCGGCTGTTTGGCTCACTTTTCGTTCTGGCCGCACTCTGGGGCGGCATTGGCGGTGTCGACCTCACTGATATTCCGCAGGGCGGTGCGCAGACTGCGGACGTCATCTGGCAGTAAACTCGGCGCCCCGGGCCTGTCACCGAACCTGTCCGGGGTTGCCGTGCGCCACTGGCGGGACGGTGCGTGGGCGGCGAGGTGTCGAGTCGAAGGAGCGCCATGATCGGTAACGGTCAACGTCGGCGCAGGTCCTCCGAGGATGCCTGGATCATCACCGCACCTCTCGCCTTGATCGCGGTCGCCTGCGCGACGATCACCGGGCTGGTCGCGGACAAGCCGTTCGGCCACTGGCCACAAGCGGCACTCTTCCTCGTTCTCATGATCGCGGCGGGGTTGCCGCTGCTCAGCCTGATCGTCCGGCGGCAGACAATCGGTGTCACGCTCACCGAGCTGCCGCTGGTTCTCGCGCTCTGCTTCCTGCCGCCGCTGACGGTGGCGCTCATCTACACGCTGACCTCGCTCATCACCCACACGCGGCAGCGGCTGTCGGCGCCGAAGATCTGGTTCAACGTCGCGCGGGCCGCCGCGGGTACGTCACTGGCGGCGTTGGTTCTCCAGGCTCTGCCGCCGATCAAAGGGGTCGGCCCGCTCACCTGGATCAGCGTCTTCGCCGCTGTCGGCATCGTGCTCCTGGTCAGCATCACGAGCGTGGCCGCGGTGCACACGCTGCTGCACGGCTGGCAGACCGGGCGGGGAGCGTTACGCACCACCAAGCCGGCGATGCTCACGGCAGCGATCAACGTGGCTGTCGGCCTGATCGTGGTGATCCTGGTGCGGAGCACCTGGTGGTCGCTGATCCTGCTCGCCGCGCTCGGCGCCGGGCTCGTCCTGGTCTACCGGTCGTACGCCCAGTTCTTCCGGCAGCACCGCACCCTCAAGGATTTGTACGATCTGACCGGCGCGGTGGTCGAGAGTGGTCAGAGCGGCACCCTGGCCGACGCTCTGCTTGGCCGCGTTCGGGCCCTGATGCAGGCGGAGTACGCAACGCTCTGGCTTCCGGCTCAGGGGCGGCACCCGGAGACGTTGTTGACCGCCCGGGTGGACGATCCCGGCCTGCTCGACCTGGCGCACACTCCGTCGACGATCCGGGAGCGGGTGCGCGACATTCGCCGCACCGTCGCCGTGGGCCGCCGGGTGACCACCGATGGTGAGTTCCGCGCCGATCTCGCTGAGCGGCGGATCAAGGACATCGTGGTGGTGCCGCTGCGGTCCGGTCAGGTGGTCATCGGGACTCTCGAGGTGGCCAACCGGCTCGGCGACGGCAACCACTTCACGCCTGCGGACATCGCCGTCTTCGAGACGGTGGCCGCGCACGCGGCGGTGGCTCTGGAAAACAACCGGTTGGTCGACCAACTGCGGCACGACGCCTACCACGATGGGCTGACCAAGCTGCCCAACCGACGGCGGATCACTGCCGCGTTGACCGAATCGGTCAAGATTCGCGCGCCGGGCGAGGTGGTGGCGCTGCTGCTCTTCGACGTGGACGGTCTGCGCCAGGTCAACGAGTCGCTCGGCCACGCGGCGGGGGACAAGGTCCTCGCCGAGGTCGCCAACCGGTTGCGGGCCAACGCGCCGTCGTCGGCGCTGGTCGGCCGCGCGAGCGGCGACGAGTTCCTGGTGACGTTGCGGTTGGAGAGCGCCGACGCGGCACTTGAGCTGGCCAGCCAGTTGCGTGAACAGATCCGCGACGAGATGGTCTTCGACGCGCTCACCCTCGACGTGAACACCGCCGTCGGGGTGGCCGTACACCCGGATCACGGCAGCGACGCGGCGACCCTGCTGCTCCGGGTCGACCTCGCCGCCACCGCGGCCAAGTCGGTGCCGGGCAGCGTGCAGCTGTTCAACCCCGCGCTGGAGTCCCGTTCACTGCGCCGGCTGGGTCTCGCCGGCGACCTGCGCCAGGCACTCGACAAGGACGAGTTGGAGGTCTACTTCCAGCCGAAGGTGACTCTGCGGGACCGGCGCCTGGTCGGTGTCGAGTGTCTGGCCCGGTGGGAGCACCCGGCGCACGGCACTGTCGCTCCCGAGGACTTCGTGGCGGTGGCCGAGCACACCGGCCAGTTGAGCCGGCTCACCGAGGTGGTGCTCCGGGAGGGCCTCCGCCGCAGTCGGGACTGGGCGCTGGCCGACCAGCCGCTGCCCATCGCGGTCAATCTCTCGGCCCGTACGCTCATCGACCAGCACTTCCCTGACCGGGTCCAGGAGCTGTTGACCGAGTACAAGGTGCCGGCGCAGCGGCTGACCCTGGAGATCACCGAGTCGGGGGTGCTGGACGGCACGGACCGACCCATCCCCACCCTGCAACGGCTGCGGGATCTCGGCGTGCGGCTGTCGGTGGACGACTTCGGCACCGGCGACTCGTCCCTGGCGCACCTGCGCCGGCTGCCGGTGCACGAGGTGAAGGTGGACCGCTCCTTCGTGCAGGGCATGGCGACCGATCCGGGGGACCTGGCGATCGTCAACGCGGTGGTGACCCTCTCCCAGCAGTTCGGCCTGGCCGTGGTGGCCGAGGGGGTGGAGAGTGAGCTGACCCTGGAGCTGCTCCAGGACATCGGCTGTGAGATCGGGCAGGGCTTCCTGTTCAGCCGGCCGCTGCCGTACGAGCGGTTGGCTGCCTGGTTCGGCGCCCAGGTCGAGCCGGAGACGATCTCCAACGGGGAGCTGCCGCGCCTGCGTGTCGTGCCCTGAGCAGGGCGCAGACGATCACCGGGGATCCGATTTCACCTGTCGAGCCGGGCCGTGTACTCTTACTCCTGCGCGCCCCACGGGGAGATCGCGCAGGCCCCCTTAGCTCAGTCGGCAGAGCGTCTCCATGGTAAGGAGAAGGTCTACGGTTCGATTCCGTAAGGGGGCTCGAGGGTTCAGCTGGACCCATCGCAGCGGTGTAGCTCAGATGGTAGAGCAAGCGGCTCATAATCGCTGTGTCGCCGGTTCAAGTCCGGCCACCGCTACTCTCGTCTTCCGGGCTCGTTGCCGGTGGTCGTAAGAAATGGGCGCTTCCGGCGCCCACTTTGCATGTCCGCGCTGTCAGCGTCTAGGCTGGCGCGTCGTAGTTGTTTCCGTTAGCGAGGAAGGCACTCCGCCGTGGCGAAGGCTACCGATGTCCGGCCGAAGATCACTTTGGCGTGTGTGGAGTGCAAGGAGCGCAACTACATCACGCGCAAGAACCGGCGCAACGACCCCGACCGCATCGAGATGAAGAAGTTCTGCCCGCGCGACGGTCGGCACACGGTCCACCGCGAGACCCGCTGATCGCGGGCCGGCCATTGGCCGGCCGCTGTCGAGGCTTTCTTTCCCATCGCCGATCTGACCGGTTTGGTGCGGCTCCGCCGCCGCCTACCGATCAGGTCGGCGATTGGGCTTTCCGTGTAGGTTCGCGGCATGCCTCTGGACCCTTCCTTTGTCGGCCGGACCTATCCGCCGACCGCCCCCTACCAGGTGGGCCGAGAAAAGATCCGCGAGTTCGCCAGCGCCATCGGCTCCACCGAGCCGGCCCACCACGACCCGGAGGCCGCGCGGGCGCTGGGCCACCCGGACGTGGTCGCTCCGCCGACCTTCCCGGTGATCGTGACGATGGCCGCGAGCCGCCAGATCATCGAGGACCCGGCCCTGGGTGTCGACTACAGCCGCCTGGTGCACGGTGACCAGCGGTTCGCGTACACCCGGCCGGTGGTCGCCGGCGACGAGCTGGTCTGCACCAACACCATCGAGGACGTCAGCACCAGGGGTGGGCACGGCTTCCTGACCACGCGCACCGATGTGAGCACCGTCGGCGGGGAACCGGTGGTCGCCGTCTGGGCCAGGTATGTCATCCGCGGGGAGGTCTGAGATGGAGTTGCCAGCACAGACGTTTCAGGTGACCCGTGCTGACCTGGTCCGCTACGCCGGCGCCTCGGGCGACTTCAACCCGATCCATTGGAGCGACCGGGTCGCCACAAAGGTGGGCCTGCCCGGGGTGATCGCCCACGGCATGTTCACCATGGCGCTGGTCGGCCGGGCGGTCACCGAGTGGGCCGGGTCGCCGGACGCGGTGGTCGAGTACGGCGTGCGTTTCACCCGGCCGGTGGTGGTCCCGGACGACGAGCAGGGGACCGAGATCGAGGTCACCGCGCGGGTCCGCGAGGTGACCGAGGACGGTCTCACCCGGCTTGAGGTGACCGCCACCTGCTTGGGCGAGAAGGTGCTGTCGCAGGCCCGGGCAACCATCCGGACGGCACGCTGAACCGACCCCGCCACGCGTGGCGGAGAGACCGGTTGGGAAAGTCGGGCGGCTACCCGTACACTGGTCCGCCGTGGGGCAAGTGACCCCTGCTCGGTCGTCTGTGGCCGCGTGGGGCGAGTGTTGCCGCATAGGGGTGTAGCTCAATTGGCAGAGCAGCGGTCTCCAAAACCGCAGGCTGCAGGTTCAAGTCCTGTCACCCCTGCGCCTCAGGCCTGACCGTTCCCGTGGGTCGCGCCGCCAGCTTGGCGGCGTCCGGCCCGTGGTGGTGGCATCGGCGGGGTGGTTCCGAGGCAATCGGGCCCTCCCTGGTGATCCACCGGCCGCGGCCCGTCGCGGGACGGTTGGGTCCGGCCGGCGTGACCAGCGCCGCGTACGCCACTCGGCGTGCGACCCCAGATTCCGCGACGGAGGGCGAAGTGGCCGACAACAAGCGGCGCGACGACGACGGCGACGATCGTCTGGACGACGAGGTCGTCGACGACGTGGCCGACGACGACGCCTCCGGCGCGGACGAGCCGGTTTCCCGGGGAGGCACCGCCACGCGGTCGCGTGCCCGGGCGGAGTCGGCGGACAGCCGGCCGACCACCCGGTCGGAAACGAGCCGGGTGGGCGTGTTCGGCCGGATCGCCCGGTTCTTCCGCGAGGTCGTGGCCGAACTGCGTAAAGTCATCTGGCCGACCCGCAAGGAGTTGCTGACCTACACCGCCGTGGTGGTGGCGTTCGTCGCGGTGATGCTGACGATCGTGGGTGTGCTGGACTTCGGCTTCGCCAAGGTCGTGTTGTTTGTCTTTGGCAACTCGGACTGACCGGCTGCCTCCAGCCATAGTGACGGAAGTGAGCGAGCGTGCCTGAGTACGACGAGACCGCCGGACCGGTGGACGAGCAGTCCACGGTCGCGACGGCGGCTGGTGACGAGTCGGTTGAGGCCGCCAGCGAGCCGGAGTTCCCAACGACCGAGCCGGCACCGGACGAGGACTACGACCCCGTCGCGGAGCTGCGGCAGAAGCTGCGCTACGCGCCGGGTGACTGGTACGTGGTGCACTCGTACGCCGGCTACGAGAACAAGGTCAAGACCAACCTCGAGACCCGGATCACGAGCCTCGACATGGAGGACTTCATCTACCAGGTCGAGGTGCCGACCCGGGAAGAGGTCGAGGTCAAGAACGGTAAGCGTTCGCAAATCCAGGCCAAGGTCTTCCCGGGCTACATCCTGGTCCGGATGGAGTTGACCGCCGAGTCCTACTCCTGTGTCCGGAACACCCCGGGTGTGACCGGCTTCGTCGGCGCTACCGACCGGGCCGACCGGCCCGCTCCGCTCTCGCTCGACGAGGTGCTGAAGTGGCTGGCGCCGGCGGTCGAGACCGAGCAGAAGAAGGCGAAGCCGGAGATCAAGGTCCTCGACTTCGAGGTGGGTGACTCCGTCACCGTCACCGACGGCGCGTTCGCGTCGCTGCCGGCCACGATCAGCGAGATCAACGCGGACCAGCAGAAGCTCAAGGTGTTGGTGTCGATCTTCGGTCGGGAGACTCCGGTGGAGCTCAACTTCAACCAGGTCGCCAAGATCTGATTGGTCGTCGGCGGCGGGCCGGGCCCGCCCGCGCCGGCGGGGGACGCGCTCGCGCGCGGACGCCGCGGACCAGTGGGCTGCGGCCAGCGCTACGCTTGAAAGTAGCCCCAGTCGCAACG
>NZ_JBEXHP010000156.1:0-1595 GCF_040607895.1 Micromonospora sp. NPDC005220 | reverse complement strand
GTGGTGTCCGTCCGGGGGCGGGTCCCCCCCGGTGCACCACAACACCCCCCCGGCCCCAATCTGCTTCTGGGCGGGCGCCGGGGGGCGGGGCCCCCCCCCGACGTCGGCGTACGCGCTCTCGCTCGACCTCGGCGGACGAGTGGGCTGCGGCCTGCGCTACTCTTGAATGTCGCCGCTGTCGCACCGCGCTGACCGTGCGCGCCCGAGGGCGGCGACAGCCGCATTTTCCCAGCTCCAAGCCCCAGGAAGTGACATGCCTCCGAAGAAGAAGCTCGTCAAGACGTTCACGCTTCAGTTGCCGGCGGGCCAGGCCACGCCGGCGCCGCCGGTCGGCCCCGCGCTCGGCCAGCACGGCGTGAACATCATGGAGTTCTGCAAGTCCTACAACGCGCAGACCGAGTCTCAGCGGGGCGACATCGTCCCCGCCGAGATCAGCGTGTACGAGGACCGGTCCTTCACGTTCGTGCTGAAGACCCCGCCCGCTGCCCGGCTGCTGATCAAGGCTGCCGGTGTGCAGAAGGGTTCGGGTGTTCCGCAGTCCGAGAAGGTCGGCTCGGTCAGCCGCGCCCAGCTGCGTGAGATCGCCGAGAAGAAGATGGCCGACCTCAACGCCAACGACATCGCCCAGGCCGAGAAGATCATCGCCGGCACCGCCCGGTCGATGGGCATCACCGTCAACGACTGACGTCGGCCCCGGCCTTCGACCCGACCGTGGGAGGGCTCGCGCCGAGCGGCCCGCCAGAGACCACAGGAGTAATCAGCAATGCAGCGCAGCAAGAGCTACCGCAAGGCCGCCGATGTCATCGACCGGTCGAAGCTCTACACCCCCACCGAGGCCGTGAAGCTGGCCAAGGAGACCACCAACGTCAAGTTCGACGCCACGGTCGAGGTCGCCATGCGCCTCGGCGTCGACCCCCGCAAGGCGGACCAGATGGTCCGCGGCACGGTCAACCTGCCGCACGGCACCGGTAAGACCGCCCGCGTGATCGTGTTCGCCAGCGGCGCGAAGGCCGAAGAGGCCGCCGCCGCGGGTGCGGACGAGGTGGGCACGGATGAGCTGGTCGCCCGGATCCAGGGTGGTTGGCTCGACTTCGACGCGGCGATCGCCACGCCGGACCAGATGGCCAAGATCGGCCGGATCGCGCGGATCCTGGGCCCGCGCGGTCTCATGCCGAACCCGAAGACCGGCACGGTGACCATGGACGTCACCAAGGCGGTGCAGGACATCAAGGGCGGCAAGATCACCTTCCGGGTGGACAAGCACTCCAACCTGCACCTGATCATCGGCAAGGCCTCCTTCACGGAGAGCCAGCTGGTGGACAACTACGCCGCGGTGCTCGACGAGGTGCTGCGTGCCAAGCCGTCCGCGTCCAAGGGCAAGTACCTCCGCAAGGTCATCCTGACCACCACGATGGGCCCGGGTGTCCCGGTCGACCCGAACCTGGTGAAGAACCTTCGGGAGGACTCGGCCGAGGCCTGAGTCGACAGTTCGCTCCACCGGGGCGGGGCCCCCGCGGGGGGGGGGCCCCCGGGGGGGGGCCGGGGGGGGGGGGGGGCCGCAATGGGGGGGGGTGAGGCTGGGTGGGGGGGGCACC
>NZ_JBEXHP010000155.1:0-10354 GCF_040607895.1 Micromonospora sp. NPDC005220 | reverse complement strand
CTCATCGGGGTACTTCTTCGGTGCCGCCACAGAAACTTCCTCCCCATGGCCATCAGACCATGATTAAGAAGCTCCATGAAAACGGGGGTAGCTCACAGCAGATCGGCCGCGACAGCCAGCCCTTCGGCATCCAATACCCGCTGCGAGGGTCCGCCCGCCTGGAAGTCGCTGACCCGGCCTACGAGATCCGCGAGCAGGACATCCCGCACTCCCGGCACCTCCGTAGTCACGACCCGGCCCAGTGTATTGAGAGGCGGCAACCTATCGGAGTCCGGCCGACCCTCGCGGTCTGGACGCCGCTGCTGGCCCCACCGTGCGGCAGCGGAGTGTGCTGGAGCGAGGCTTGACTGGCCGACGGGTGGTATGCGGCCAAGACTACGGCGAGCCTCCCGCGCCCAGCAGGGACTCTCCCGGGCCCTTTCCTCCCGGGGAGCGACGCCTAACGACGATCGCTGCACATGTTCCGAGCATGACCGGGCCACCGACACACGAAGCTTCCCGGCCATTGGCTACGCGTCCTGATGATGCGCCCCCTTACCGCTTGTGCGACGAGTTCTGGCGCGCCACAGGGTGGCAGTGTCACGCGTCCTGCCCTTGGGTCCCGTGGAGCGTCGCCACGCAAAGCCTGCCGTACCGCGACGGTGCATCCCAGGCGCCTTCGGGTTCTCGCGCTTTTCGGAGGCGCGTTGCAAAATGCGGTATGGAGCGAAAGCGGACCAACGGCGAGGTCCATGAAGCTGGGATAACGAGTGCTCTCACCGAGATCGGAAGGCGAGGGGGTAGCGCGAGACTGACCGGACGCCTGGTCGAAATTACACCCACTTCCGATTGGTCCGACTTAGCAGATTCTGTGCTCGCACGGGTAACGGCGAAGACCTCGGGAGACTGGCAGACTTCAATAGAATACGGACGAAGATCATCTGGTCGCGATGTGGCGCGGAAGGAGCACTACTGGATCTTTGTCGATCTAGGGGCGAACCCGACTGAGTACTACGTCGCTCCCGCGATCTGGGTAGGGAACGAAGTCGCGAAACGACACCAAGAATTCCTCCTGGCAAACGGCGGGAGACGGCCGGTCAATCCTGACTCCGTACACCACAAGATCAAGGTCAAGTGGATCGAGCAGTGGCGGCAGCGCTGGGGTCTGCTCGGCTTGCGGGACGACTGAATTGAGCGGTCGTCTGCCGTCAGGTAACCCTGCCAGCGGGGCCGTGAACTTCAACGGCGCAGAGTTCCTGCCGCCATCTTCACGGGCGCCGACTTCGGTGGCCCGGCCTCGTTCGTCGGTGCCGCTTTCCACGGCTCTGCGGACTTCGGGACGCCCGGTCTCGTGTCCTACGACGCGCTCAAAGTCGGCTCGGCGCGCCCTGGACCGAACGTCCGCACCGCCCGATTCCGGGACCAGGCGGTGTTCAAAGGCGCAACGTTTGGTGGCACTGCATCATTCGGGTACGTCCGATTCGACGGGCCCGCCGACTTCGCCGATGTGACCGCCCGCCAAGACGTCTACCTCGCCGGTGCACGAAGCGCCGGCTCGGCCGGGAGCCGATGCCGGCGGATCAGCCGCTGCCCGATGAAGGTTCGCCAGACCCGGTCCGCGACGGTCGGTTCGACGATCCAGAGCCGACGCTGCGCCTCGGCGAGGGTGAGCGGCGCGCTGAAGAGATCCAGGAACAGCCGGCTGCTGCGGTTGAGTGCGAACACCTGACCGTCGACCCGGCGGAACAGGTGCCGGTCCGCCGGCAGGTCGCCGGGGACGCCTTCCTGCTCGTCGGATCGGATTCGCCGGTATGCGTCCCAGACCTGCTCGTCGTCGCGATCCACGAAGGCGCCGTTGGCGAGGAACTCGGTCTGGTCGTCGGTGTCGTGGCGTACCCGGTCGTGGGCGAGGACGCCGCGTACCGCGGTGCCGTACCGGTCGTGGTAGAAGAACGTGTGCGGGGTGTCGGTGGCGCCCAGCCACGGACGGTGGTAGTGCCCGGGGTTCAGTCCAGCCTTGGCCTGGGCGACCTCGGCCTGCGCGGCCTCGGTGACCGGCTCGTCGTACTTGAGCATCCGGACGATGTCCGATCCCTCCACCGGCCGCACGTTGGTGATGCCGAACCGGTCCGGTTCCTTGGCGACGATGGCGCCCGGCGTCAGCATGAAGTCGCCGAGCCCGCCGAGGGTCCACAGGTCCGGGTTGTCACGCAGGAAATTGACGCTGTCCAGCGCCTCTTCGCGGGTCTCGGTGGGGAAACCAGTGAAGCCCATCATCTGCACACCAATGTTCGCCTTGGTCATCGCCATCATGGTGCGTCGTGCCTGCTCCGGCTTGGTGCCCTTGTCGATCAGGTCGAGGATGCGCTGGTTACCGGACTCGAAGCCGACTGAGATGGCCACGCAGCCGCTGCGCCTCAGTAAGTCGCAGCGCTCGTCCGACCAGTACTTCTCCAGCCGGATCTCGGCACCCCAGCGGAAGTCCAGCCCTCGCTCGACGACCTGCTCGGCGAAGCGCAGAATGGTCGCCGGGGCGAGCACATCGACCGAGAAGTAGATGAACTTGGCGAACTTCGACAGTTCGGTGACGTCCGCGATCATGGTGCTCACCGTGTCCTGCCGCCATGGGCTGGTGGGACCGTCGGTGTTCAGTCCGTAGTCGCAGAACGTGCACTTGTTCCAGTAGCAGCCTCGGGTCGGCGAATAGTAGACGAACCGCTCCGGGCTGAGGTAGAGGTCCCAGGGCAGGCCGGAGAAGTCCGGGACCGGCACCTGCGCCAGACGTTCGTAGCGCAGGGGCAGTTGACGCTGGCGGCCGTACTTCGGGTGCAGCCGGACGTTGGGGTGCCCGGCTGGCAGCGTGCCCGTCGCCACCGCGTCCAGGATTTCCGTGTACGCGCTTTCCCCTTCCCCGACCACGATCGCGTCGAAGTCGGCCAGCACCTGGAAGACGTACTCGGGTTTGCTGGCGCACTTCCAGACGTCGGAGATCTCCGTGCCACCCGCGATGAGGAAGACGTCCGGGCAGGCCTGCCGGACGAGTCGGGCGATCCGGAGCGCGAACGGCAGTTGCCACTGGTAGGTGGCGCTGATGCCGATCACCTGGTGCCCGCCAGCAACCAGCCGTGGGATCAGCACGTCCTCGTAGTACGGCAGGAAGGGCCGGTTGAGCCGAGCGAGCAGCGCCTCGTCCGTCAGCGCGGCCACCGAGCCGATCGAGATCATCGGCGGTGGGTGGAGTCGGAAGCCTGCGTGGAACTGCCCGGGGAACCCGACCGTGCCGAGCGCGTCCATCCAGGAGATCACGCCCTCGACGGCATCCTGGTAGTGCCGGTAGTCGTAGAACAGGGTCGGATCCTGCAGCACCCCGATCGACCGGCGCAGCCGCTCCGGATCGGGGTCGGGCAGGCCGAGCTGGTTCGCCCGGGCCATCAGCGCGTCCGGGCCGCTGAGGTCGTCGATCGAGAGCCGGGACAGCTCCCGCCGAAGCCACTCGTACGCCGACGGGGTGTACGAGTGGTGGAACGCCTCGATGTTGGCGTCGATGATCTCCGCCGGCTGGTGCCCCTGTGCCCGGGCGTACGAATCGAGGTAGTTCAGGGAATGGTATCCCGAGGTGGGATCGGTCAGCGGGGGGTAGATCAGTGCTGCCTTCACCGTGCCGCCCATCGACTCCTCCTCAGCCGGCCCGGGCCGCGGAACCGGCCAGGGTGTGCTCCCGCGTGCGCGTGTCCACCGCGGGCAGTCGCGGGGCACCGAACGCCTTGACGTACGCGACAAACGGTTCGGCGGCGTACCGGAACGCCGCAAGGTCGACGAAGCCCCGGTCCCACGCCGCCGCTTCCAGCCCGTCGGCGGCACAGCCCCACAGCCTCGCAAAGCACGCGTCGACGATCTCGGTGCGGAAGTGCAGCCGAGCACCCGGGCGGCGGTGCCCCGTCGTACGCGGGACGAGCGTCTCGTTCAGCGACGCCGCGGTCGCCGCGACCTGCCGTGCCGCGGTGAGCATCGCGGGGGTACGCAGCGGCGCCGCGACCATCCACAGAGCCAGGCTGCGGTACGGCGTGGTGCCGAACGCCCGCACCAACACCCGCAGCACCGCCTCGCGGTCGTCGAGACCCCGTTCCCGGTCGGTCAGCCAGTCCCACCCGCTCGGCGGCGCACCGGTCAGCCCTCGCCGGCGGGCCACCTCCCTGGCGCGTTCCTCGACCACCGGGTCGTCGATGTCGACCTCGGCCAGCCCGGCCAGCACCCCCCGCCGGTGCCAGGCCGCCGACTCGGGATGCAACAGCATCAGCACCGCGGCGGCCTCCCGGTCGCTGGCCCAGTGCCCGCCGACCGACTCTCCGGCGAACCGCGACCGCCAGCTGTCGAGGAATCGGGTGTGCAGGTTGTCGATCGGCTGATCGTCGGTGTGCGCCGGGCACAGCTCGGGCGCGTTGTCGGCAGCCATTGACAGCAGCATCCGTGCGTCGGCGCCCTTGGCGTCGCAGGGGTTCCGCCGGTGCCAGATCAGGAACCGGCCCACCACGGCCGCCGCCTCGGCTGGCGCGCTGCGTTCCAACGCCTGGTACGACCGCCGCCGGAAGGGCAGGTCCCGGCCGATGCCCAGCAGCAGCACAGCCTCGGCGTCGCTGAGCACGCCGGCCGCGACGGCGCGGCGCAGCGCGACCCGGATGTTCACCAGCGGGACGCTCAACGCGCGGTGGTCTTCCTCGGCGGGCCCGTGCACGACCGCCACCTCGTCGTCGCCCGTGACGACCCCGTCGCGGTAGAGCTGGAACACCTCGCCCACGCCACGCATTCCGAACGGCCACAGCTCGGCGGCGCGCAGCGCGCCCATGCTGGCGGCGCCGGCCACTGTCACGCCACGGTCGAGCAGGTCGAGGATCTCCCGGTGGCGGACCGGCGGGTGTTGCAGGAAGAACCCGTCGATGACGAGGACCCGGTCGCCGGGGGCAACGTCCAGGCGGAGCAGGTCGCCGTGCGCGACGGGCGGCAGCACCACCGCGTCGGGCAGCAGCCGACCGACCTCGTCGGGCGGCAGGCTCGGACCGATGAAGACGACGTCAGTCACGGGGCACTCCCGGTCGGGTACTCAGGGCCCGCTCGTCGAACATCCGCAGGCCGGGGGCGAACACCTTGCTCACCGCGATGCCGATGTCGTCGTGGGTCAGGTCCACGCTGAACGGCTCGACGCCGGTGACCCGCTGCACCCGTGACGCCAGCTCGCGCAGCACCTGGGTCACGTCCCCCACGGGTGGTGCATCCCGGCGGACCGGCCGGACGGGCCGGTCGACGGTGGGAGGCGGCACCGGCGGTGCGCCGACGTCGTGGTAGGCGGTGGCGTCGATGTCGTCCCGGGCTCCGGAGACCATGACCAGCCGCGACTGCGCCGCCTCCGCCATGGCCCGACCGACGGCGATCTCCGGGTCGACGTGGCAGCCGAAGCCGCCGAAGGTGACCGGGAGGTCCTCCGACCAGATCGAGGCGGCGTAGCAGGGTACGTCGACCGCGTTGGTGATGTCGCAGACCTCCACCCAGCAACCGGCCCGCACCAGCGCCTCGTGCACCGTGCGGGTCATCGCGTTGGTGGCGGTGCCCGGGTCGGCGTAGGTGCGCTCGGCCAACGGTGAGGTGCAGTACGGGGCGATGCAGTCGCGTTCGACGACCTCCAGCAGAGCGTGCAGGCTGGCCTCGGCGAAGGTGTTCCCGGTGGCCAGCCCGTTGCTGCTGGGGGTGAACAGGGCACGGTCCCAGCCACGCCGGATGGTGAAGTCGAGTTCGATGGTGGCGCGGGGCACCAGGCAATCCGCGCCGGTCACCAGCCCACGGCCAGCCACCCAGTCGAGCTCGACGGCAGGGGTCAGGGGTGATCGTTCCGCCAGGTGTAGCCACCGGACGTCGTACGGCAGGTCGAGCGCCTCGGCCGGGGACCGGACGACGGTCCCCGGCCGGAGGTTCTCGGCATGCCAGGACTCGATGCTCTCCATGACCGCGCTGACCCGGGCCTGCGTCGTCGTGGCGCCGGTGCCGACGCTCACCGCCATGGTGGCTCCGACCGGCCGGTAGGCGACGTGCACCGGTAGGCCGATCTCGTCGAGCCGGGTGATGTCGGCGACCCGGGTGATCCGGAACCGGTCGAGCAGGCCCCCGATCCGTTCCCAGGTCTGCTCCACGGTGGCCGTCCGGTAGGTGCCGGATCGGAACGCGATGGTCTCGGTCGTGTCAGTCATCGAGGCTCCCGGCGAGGGGTGGGGAACTCAGAGGATGAGGACGGCGATGATGTTGACGTTGTTGTCGGCCACCGGGGCCACGCCACCGGCGACCGTCTCCAACTCGGCCTCGGTCAACTCGTTGAGGTCGACCAGCGGCACCTCGGGCACGTGCAGCACGTGCAGGCCGGGCGTGCCGGCCCAGTCGGCGACGATCTGGTCCTTGGTGTAGAGCGTGGCGGGCTGGGCGCGGTCGACCTCGACCCGGGAGCCGGCGGCGACCGGCAGGCCGGCCGCCGTCGCGTAGCCGGTCGGGTCGGCGAGCAGGCGCTGCAGTTCCTCGTCGCTGCGCCATACGGCGGTGACCAGTTCCGAGTACTTGGTCACGAACCTCGCGCCATATTCCTGTTCGTCATTGCTCATCGTTCGGTCCTTTCCTCGGGGGTCGCTGCCAGACGGGGGTGATCGCTGTGGCGAGAACGCTACGAAGATCGAGGTTCGACAATCAATGATTTCGTCTGAGTGCCATCAGAATCTGCCGCGCCGACCGGTGGGCGGCTGACTTCGGTGTCAGGTGCAGCAGCACGGGCAGCAGCAGGCACAGCTGGGGTCCAGGCCGGCGACGACGCTGTCCAGTTCGTCCTCGGCCAGTTCCGCCTGGGCCACCGGCAACAGCGACGGCACGAAGAGCACGAAGGTGCCGGTGGTCCCCGCCTGCTGCCAGGACTCGACCTGCACCTCAAGGTCCGGATCGGTGTCGGCGACGTCCCGCACCACCCGGACCTGCACATCCTCCGACAGGTGAAGCCCGTAGCCGGCGAGGAACCCGCGTGGGTCCCGGTCGAGCGCCTGCTCCTTGACCGGGTCGGCCCAGACGTCGGCGACCAGCCGGCTGTACGCGGCCACGAAGACCGCTCGATCGACAGGTGTCACACCCTGCTCCCTTCGATGGTCGACCGCCGGTGGCGGCGACGGGCAGCGCGGGAGGTTCCGGGCCGCCGGTTTCGCTTCATCGTGGGTCACCGGTGGATCTGGCCCGTCCGGAGAGCGGGAATTTCATCGAATGTGGCCGCGAAAAGGTCGCGCTGCGGCGAAAGTCGGGTAATTGGGAATCAGCGACTTGCGGCGGATGGCGATCATAATGACTGTCACCACTGTGGACAAGTAGTAATTCCTCGCCTGTCACCCGCCCGGTGCGCACACCTAAGCTGCGATCGGCGGACCGCACAGCGTGACAGCGGTTCGACGGGGTTGCCGTGATCCGTCACCGACTGCTGCCGGAGGCCACCGTGACCATCGACGAGGCGACGACGACTCCCGGCGGCCCGGGCGGGTACAGCGTGGAGGAACTCGCCCGCAAGGTGGGCATGTCGCCCCGCAACATCCGTGCCCACCAGGCCCGGCGACTGCTGCCCCCGCCGGTGCGGCGTGGTCGGGCGGCGCTGTACGACGACTCCCACGTCCGCCGGCTGGACGCGATCCTCGCCCTGCAACGACAGGGCTTCAACCTGGTGTCCATCGAGGCGATGCTCGGGGTCCGGGCCAGTGACGAGGCGCCCGACGGGCTCACCGCGATGCTGCAACGCCTGACCGCCGACCGTCCCGCGCTGGCCCACGCGCTGACCCGGCACGGCGTGATCGGCCGGACCACCGACGGCACCGTCCGCACCGTCCGGCCACGCCCGCTACGCGCCGCCCTGGACCTGCATCGGGTACGGGTGGGCACGGTGCCGGCACTGCAGACCCTCAGCGAGGTGCTGGACAGCCTCCGGCCGGTAGCCGACGAGTTGGTCGCCGCCGTCACCGCCCGGCTGCTGACCCTCGCTCCGGAGCTGGTCCGCGGCGACGCCCGGTCGTCCTGGGCCGATCTCGACCGGGAAACCCTGTTGCTGACCCAGGGTGTGGTCAACGTACTCACCGAGGCGTTCCGGCTCGCCGTGGAGAACCAGTCGGAGGCGCACATCGCCGAGCTGCTGGAGAACCACCTCGACGCGGACGTGTGCCTGGAGGACAGCACGGTCATCGACAACGGCTGACCGGGTCGTCAGCTCGTTGCGGGCTGCCCGTCCGCCTGCGGGCTCTCCGCCACGGTGCCGGACCGTTCCGGTTCGGTGAGCAGTTGCCGCCGCGCCAACCGGTGGAACAGCCCTTCAGGCTGGTCCATCAACTCGTCGAAGCTGCCCCGCTGAACGATCCGCCCTGCTTCGAGGACCACGATGGTGTCCGCCGCACGGACCGTGGACAGCCGGTGAGCGATGACCACCCGGGTCGCGGCCAGGGCCGCGGTGCTCCGGCTGACCACCTCCTGGGTCCGGTTGTCCAGGGCGCTGGTCGCCTCGTCGAGGAAGATGATCCGGGGCAGCGGGGCCAGCGCGCGGGCGATCAGCACCCGCTGGCGCTGCCCGACGGAGAGCGTCCCACCGCCGAACGGCACCATCGTGCTCATCCCCATCGGCAGCGCCTCCAGGTCGTCGGCGAGACCGGCCATCCGCGCCGCCTCCCACACCTGGTCGAGCGGGAAGCTGCCGGCGCCGCAGATGTTGTCCCGGACCGAGCCGGCGAAGAGCTGGCCATCCTGCAGGACCACCCCGCACTGCCGGCGGACCGCGTGCACGTCGAGTTCGGAGAGATCCTGGCCGTCGTAGAGCACCGCGCCCTGCTGCTGGCGCTCGAAGCCGAGCAGCAACCGCAGCAGCGTGGACTTCCCGCAGCCACTCGGCCCGACGATGGCGACGAACTCACCCGGGCGGACGTGCAGGTCGATGTCAGTGAGCACCGGTGGCTCGTCCGGCTGGTAGGCGAAGGTGAGCCGGTGCAGCGCGATCTCGCCGCGCAACTCCCCCGGGTCCACCCGGTCCGGCCGCGCCTCGGGGTCGGCGCGCAGGATCTCCCGCAGGCTGCCCAGCCGAGGCACCGCCGCGATGACTTCCACCCCGGCCGACACCAGCACCAGCAGCGCGCCGAGCAGCATCGCGAAACCGACGTTGACAATGAAGAAGTCGGCCGGCGTGACCCTGCCGGCCAGCGGCCCCATCAGCACGGCGAACAGGACCAGTTGACCGGCGACCGGCAGCACGGTGCCGAAGGCGACCAGAGCCGCCTGACTCTGCCGGACCCGTTGCAGCGCCGCTCGGGCCGTCGCGGCCACCTCCGACCAGCGTGCGTGGGCACGGGTTTCGGCGGCCGCCAGTTTGATCTTGACGATGCCGCCGAGCAGTTGGTTGGTCATCGCTGCCGCCCGGTGCTCGGCCGGCAGCGCGGACCGTTGCTGACGGACGATCAGTACGGCGAACGCGCCGAAGGTCAGCATGGTGACGGCGACGATCCCCGCTCCCCACAGCCCGAGCACGGGCTCGACCACCAGGAGCATGCCGAGGGTCACCGCGACGATCGCGGCCGCCGAGACGAGCTGCGGCAGCAGCGCGCTCAGCGCCTCGCCGACGAACGAGATCCCCAACATCGAGTTGGCGATCTCACCGCTGCTGCGACCGGCGAAGAACCGGGCCGGTAGCCGCATCAGCCGGTCCCAGATCGCCAGCTGCGCGCCGAACTGCATCCGGCCGTCCAACCGCAGCAGACGCAGGTTCTGCACCACACCCACCAGCCCGGCGACCACCGCAGCGCTGAGCATCAGCGCGAGGAAGCCGCCGAGGCCGTTCACCTCGCCCCGCCGGGCCAGTTGGCCGATCACCTCGCCGGTGGCCAGCGGCACGCCCAGGCCCAGCAGTGCCACACAGGTGGTGGCGAACAGCAGACCCCGCACGTCGCGGGACGCACCGACCAGCCCGGCCCGCAGCAGGTGGCGCATCCGAGCGGTCGGCGGCAGCGGCGCCTGCACCTCGGTCGCCTCGGCAGCGAACGTCGCGGCCACGCTCGCGTCGATCGGGGCGTACGCCCGGGTGTCCGGGTCGACGTGGTGGTAGCGGCCTCGGCGGAACACCAGCGGCACCGCGACTGCGCGCTCCGGGTCATCGCCGGCCCGCCACCCCACCAGTGGCCCCAGGTCCCGCCGCCACCATCGGTCCGGCAGCCGCACCTCACGCAAGAACAAGCTGGACGCTCGGGGGTCGACTTCTGGAACGACTTCCTGCACGTCGCCGCGGACTTCGACGGCGGCGAGGTGTACCGCAACTCCTTCGACCAGGACGTCGTGCGCAAGC
>NZ_JBEXHP010000154.1:0-10401 GCF_040607895.1 Micromonospora sp. NPDC005220 | reverse complement strand
TCATCGGGGTACTTCTTCGGTGCCGCCACAGAAACTTCCTCCCCATGGCCATCAGACCATGATTACGAAGCTCCATGAAAACGGGGGTAGCTCACGGCCAGGACTCGGGTTTCGGTGGCATAACGAGCGTCTGCCAGTGGCCGCGCCGCTCTCGAAGATCGCCCGCCGTGCAGGTCAATCTGATTTCCAAGCTGACAGTGTCGAGGGCAGACTGTCGGCGGACCGGTGGCAGAGCCGGGTTATTGCAGCGCTGAGATGCCGGGTGCCGTGCCCGCGCGGCGGCTCGAAGGCGTGTGGGGCCGCTGGCGTGCCATGCCCCACCGGGGGTTCGAATCCCCTTCGGTCCGCTCGCAGTCGCCCAGGACAGCTGGGTGACTACTTGGGTGACGATCGGGACGGACGTCAGCGGACTGTCCTGGACGAAGGACGCAACAGCAACGGGTACGTCTGCCGGCAAGTCCTGGGCCTGCAGGGGGTCGCCTGGCGTCAGCTCGGCATGGCGGCAGTCTTTCAGAGTCCGAACGGTGGCCACCTCCGAAGGTGCGGGGCACATACGGGGCACAAGACACTGTCAAACGTTGTCAACCAGCCACCAAGGCTGGCGACCGGGGACGGCGTGTGAACAGGCGTCGAGCGCTGTTCCCGCTGGCGGTGGGACAGCGGCTCTTAGTTCCGCTTCAACTCACCCTCATGGTCTCCGTGTGGCCTGGGGCTAGCTGTCCTACCGGATCCTTGAGGTCGCCGGGCCGGAAAATCTCTTCGCCTTCCTCGTGTGGTTCCTCCGAAGTGGTGGCGATCCAGTCCAGGACTTCTGGGTCGATCACTCCATACCCAGGGTCTTCGTTGCGGGCTGCCAGCCGCCGTAGCAGCTCATCTCGTTCGACCTGGAAGTGCAACAGGCGCCACGTCGCACCGAGGGTTGTTACGAGTTGCTTGTACTCGTCGCGCTCGCTGCGTCGGCCGAGTCCGTGATCGAGAACGACCGTATGACCGGACTTGACCGCCGTGATGAGCTGCCGACGAACCGCGTCCACCACGGGGCCTAGCATGTCCAGGTGCTGCTCTGTGGGGTAGTCCTTCCCGAGCCGTCCGTGGCGCGTCATCATCTGCTCATCCACTGACAGCCGCAGCACCCCATCGCGTTCAAGCATGCGGGCATAGGTTGATTTTCCCGAGCCAGGTAAGCCGACGAGCAGGTAGACCACGGGTGGCGGCTGCATGCGACCACCATAGACGCGCTCTAGCTGCCACTGGGGTGTGTGCTCGACAGCAGCGCCGACCCGTGACCTGTCAGCCTGGCCTGTTCTGGCGCCAGGCGGCCCGCAGGGCCGTCAGTTCCCGCTCCGGGAACGGGCGGCCCCACGCCTTTTCGTAACCGACCGCACCGTGCTGGGCGGCGACGGCGTCGAAGGCGCGTACGACGACTCGCGCGAGGGCGTCGACGGGTTGGCTGCTCGCCCAGATGAGCGTCCCGGCCTCGTCGGGTAGGCGGTCGGTGAGCACCCGGAGAAGGCGGATCTCGACATCCGGGCCACGGCGCTGAAAGGTCCACCGGTAGACGGTCGGCTCGGCCTGAAACTCGACGCGGGCGGTCGCCGCGCCCAGGACGATGGTGGCCACCGCGGTCAGCAGCTGCTCGGGAGCGTCGGTCACGTAGGACGCGACGGCCTCGGCTTCCGCACGTGGATCGGCCACCCGGCAGATGACCCAGCCGTAGTTGTGCAGCGTCCAGGTCAGCGACATCTCGGCCACGGCCTCACGGTAGCGCTTGCCGGTGACCACGCTCGCGCCATGATGGGCGGGTGCAGGACACCGTCGCCGTCGCGCTGATCACTTCACTGTCCACCTTGGCCGCCGCCGCCCTCACCGGGCTGGTCGGCGCGTTCAGCACCCGTCGGCAACTGGCCCATCAGCTCACCGTGGCCCGACAGGAGAGTGTCGAGCGCCGGGCGACGCGCCGGGGTGAGCTGCGGCGGGACGCGTACGTCGGGTTCCTGGGCGCCTGCGACCAGGCGTACCGGCAGTTGGACCGGCGGTGGCTGGACGCCGACAGGAGTGAGCCGGTGCCCGGCTACGACGAGGCGTACGTGGCGATGCGCGCCGTGGACGAGGCGTACAACCTGGTGTTGCTGGAGGGCCCGGCGGAGGTCGCGGCGGCCGGCCGGGCCGTGTTGACCAGCCTCACCACGGAGTACGCGGACCAGCGCCGGCTCGGCGACGAGCCTGGCGACGGGGGTGCGCCGCTGCGCGACCGGCACCGGGAGCGTTGGCTGGCGGCGATCGAGGTACGGACGAATCGCCGGATCTCGTTCGTCGACGCGGTACGCCCGGTGTTGGATTCCGACGGCTCTCAGTAGCCGCTGGCGCGCGCCCGCCGATCATCGAGCCACCGCCGAATCCGTCTGCGGGCGAGGTAGCGGACAGCCCCGGCGACGAGCGCCGTCACCAGTCCGGTCCAGAGCCAGAACCGCGCACCCACCCCGCCCGGCGGCTCTGCGTCGCGGACCCGTCCGGCGCGGATCACCTGATCGGCGACGTCGACGGCGTCCACCTGGGCGGGCGCGGTCAGCACGGTCCGTGGTGCGGTGGCACCGGGCGTGAGCGCCAGCACCCGTACGCTGCTCACCTGCTCGGCCGTCGCGGGCGGCCCGGTCTGCTCCTCCAGCGGAGGCTCGGCCGCGTCGGGGTCCTGCTGGTAGGCGGCCACCAGCGCGGATCCGTCCGGCGCCCAGCCGAGCAGCCGGATGGAGAGCATCCCGGTCACGGCGGGCAGCCGTAGTGGCTCGCCGTCGCGCCCGGTACGGGGGTCGACCTGGCGCAGTGTCCACTCGCCGGTGGCCGGCCGTCGGGTGGCCACCGTCAGGGTGGCGCCGCCCGGGCCCCACGCACCCTTGCCGGCCAGCCAGGCTTCGTCGGGGAGGAGGAACGAGGACAGTTCCCGACCCTGCCCGTCGGTCACCGCGACGGTGCGGCCGTACTGGTAGGCCAGCCGGTTGGGGGCGGCGGCGACGGTTGACCCGAAGCGCGCCTCCTCTGCGCCGGACGCCAACCTGGTCCAGCGGCCACCATCCACGGAGACGATGCTCAGCACCGACGTGTAGGTGGCTCCGTCGAAGGCGACCGGTACGTCGTCCCGGACGACCAGCGACGCGCTGTCGGCGGACCAGCCGACCGGGGTGCTCGCCACGGTGTTGGTGACGCTGGACTTGAGGTGCCGGGTCCGGCCGGTGGCCAGGTCGACGACGTCGACGCCGGGCTCGTCCTCGTCGCCGTCGGGTCGGGCCAGCTGCTGGCCGTCCGGGGAGAGGTAAACCGTCTCGCCCGCCGCCGCCTCCCCACCCACCCGCATGATCCGGTAGTGGTCGGAGTCCGCGCCGACCAGCCCGATGATGCTCGTGTCGATCCAGCCGCGCAGGCGTGGCGCGGTGCCGCTGAAGATGACCGAGGCGGCCCCGATCCGGGGACGGTCGGTGACGTGCAGCGTGCCGATCGGCGGCAGGCCGAGCCGGTCGGGCAGCGCGGCGTCCGCGCCGGCGGGGTCGAGGGCAGGGGTACGGGTCAGCGGCACCGTCACCCCGGCCAGCGCGACCAGCACCACTGTCGCGGCAGCGGCGACCAGTCGACGACGGTGGGAACGACGGGCGGTGGCGAGAGCGCGCTCGTACACCGGGTAGGTGGGTACGTCCTCGGCGGTGGCCCGCAGCGCGTCACGCAGTTGGCTGGTCATCGGGTGCTCCTCTCGGCGGTGTCCTGCACCAGCTCCGGAGCGGCGGCCCGCAGCCGGCGCAGCCCGTCGTGGCCGTGCCGCTTCACCGTGCCGATCGAGCAGCCCAGCGCCTCGGCGACCTGGGCCTCGGTCAGGTCCTCGTAGTAGCGCAGCACGATCACCGCCCGCTGACGGGGGCTGAGCTGGCGCAGTGCCGCGTTCAGGGCCAGCCGCAGCGTGATGGCCTCGCTGTGATCCACGTCGGCCGGTTCGGTGGGCGCCGGCTCCAGCCGCTCGACGAGCCGACGGCGTCGCCACCAGGAGACCTGTTGGTGGTACATGACCCGACGGACGTACGCCTCCGGGTTGCCGTCGCGGACGCGTCGCCAGTGCCGGTAGGTCCGGGCGAGGGCGGTCTGCACCAGATCCTCGGCGAGCTGGTGATCACCGGTGAGCAGGTAGGCAGTTCGACACAGAGCCGGCGAACGATGCACCACGAACTCGTGGAACGACTCGACCATGCCCACCCCCTCGTACAGGAGAAACGTCTCCCGCCCAGGAGATGGTTGAGGCCGGGCGGCGCCGGATGGCGCGGCGGCACCGCCCGGGCTCCTCAGCTGGTGAAGCCGCCGTCCACGTTGACCACCGCACCGGTCAGGTAGCCGGCCTCGGGGCTGGCCAGGTGCGCGACGGTGGCGGCGATTTCGGCCGGGCGAGCGTACCGGCCGACGGCGGTGAATCCGCTTATCGCCGCCGCGTTCGGTCCGTCCGCCGGGTTGGCGTCGGTGTCCGTTGGCCCGGGGTTGACCAGGTTGACGGTGATGGCCCGTGGGCCCAGCTCACGGGCCAGTCCCCGGGTCAGCCCGACCAGAGCCGTCTTGCTCATCGCGTACAGCGTCAGCCCGGGAAAGACCGCCCGTTCACCGACGTTGCTGCCGATGCTGATGATCCGTCCGCCCTCGCCCAGGTGCCGCAGCGCCGCCCGCGCGGCGACGTACGGTGCCCGGATGTTGACCGCGATCGTCTGCTCCACCTCTGCCGAGCCAAGCTCGTCCATGGCGCCGACCGTGAACACCGCGGCGTTGTTCACCAGGATGTCCAGCCGACCCAGTTCGGCGGCCGCCCGGTCGACCGCACCCTGCACAGCGGCCGGGTCGGCGCCGTCCGCCTGGATTGCCAGCGCCCGTCGGCCCAGCGCCTCGATCTGCTTCACCACGAGCGCGGCCCGCTCGGCGTCCTGCCGGTAGGTCAGCGCCACGTCGGCCCCGTCCTGTGCCAGGCGCAGGGCGATGCCAGCCCCGATGCCTCGGGAACCCCCGGTCACCAGGGCGACCTTGTCGTTGAGTGTCGTCATGCAAACGATCATTCGTCCACGGCGGCCTCGTGTCTGGCGGCCATCGGACGCCTCGCTCCGACCGCCAGGTCCGATACCCGCGATCCTCGACGGCCTGCCGACCCGGCCTGCCGCCATGATCCGCGCAATGTCACGGATCCTGCTGCCTCACTAGGCGACGAGACAGCAGGATCACCGAAGTTGCGCGGATCTTGCGAGGTGGGGGAGGGTGGCCGCGTCAACCTGCGAGGGGAGTGTGCTGGTGGAACTGGCGGGCATTGGCGCGGTGCTGTTCGACATGGATGGCACCCTGGTCGACTCCGACGCCGCCGTGGATCGGGCCTGGGAGCGGTGGGCCGGCGAGTACGCCGTCGACCCGGCGGCGGCGTTGGCGATCGCGCACGGCAGCCCCGCCGACCGGACCGTCCGCCGACTGCTGCCAGCGCTCGATGACAGCGCGGTGGCCATCGCTGCGGCACGACAGCTCGCGTTGCAGTACGACGACCTGTCCGACGTGACGGCCATCCCCGGGGCGCACGAACTGTTGAACGTGCTGGCCCGGCTGGGGTTGCCGTGGGCGGTGGTGACCAGCGCCGACGTGCGGCTTGCCGAGGCCCGGCTCGGCGCCGCCGGCATCAAGCCGCCGGTGCTCGTCACGGTGCAGGACGTCCGCGTCGGCAAGCCGGACCCGGAGGGCTACCTGCGGGGCGCGGCGCTGCTGGGCGTACCGGTGGCGCGGTGTCTGGTCGTCGAGGACGCCGAGGTCGGCCTGCGGGCCGGGCGGGCGGCCGGTGCGATGACCGCCGCGCTGAAGGGCCTCGACGGCGACCTACGCCTCGACGACCTGGCGCAGCTGGCACGTCAACTGGAGTCGACGCCGACGGCACGCTGACCCGCCGGAAGGGTCAACCGGTGCTCCGTCTGGTCAGGCGGACGGCGGTGCCCGGCCGGGGAGCCCGTTGGCGTGCATCGGCCGGTTCTGCTGCACTACCGCTGGCGACGAGAAAGGGGAGACGCGGTGGAGCTGACATTGACGCCGATGACGGCACCGGAGCTGGCCCGTTTGCTGGGGTCACTGGAGCAGGGGTACGCCGACGACCTGGTGGCGCACCGGGGGATGACCCCGGAGGCGGCCCTCGAGCGGTCGGCCAACCAGATCCGGGAGTCGCTGCCGGCGGGCGTGGCCACTGAGGGGGCGCTGCTGCGGACGGCCCGGGTCGGTGACACCGAGGTCGGCTGGATCTGGGTGACCCTGCCGACGGCCGCCGCCCCGCACCAGGGGTGGATCCACAACATCGAGGTGCACGAGGAGCACCGGGGGCGCGGGCACGCACGGCGGATGATCCAGCTCATCGAGGCTGAACTCGCCCAGCGCGGCGTGTCGGAGCTGGGCCTGAACGTCTTCGGCGCGAACACCGTGGCGGTGGGCCTGTACCGCAGTCTGGGCTTCGAGGTCACCTCGCAGCAGATGGCGAAACCAATCACCCCGGCGCTGAGCTGGCGGCGGCCCGGACCGGTCACCTGGGCAGGACTGTTCACCTGACCAACGGGAAACCGGCGCGGACCGCACCTGGGGAGGAGCGACGGATGACGCACGGCGCCGGACTGACCATCGGTGTGCTCGGCTCGTACGGTGGGCGAAATCTCGGCGACGAGGCGATCCTCACCGGCCTGCTCGCCGATCTCCGGGCGCAGGAGCCGAACGGCCGAATCATCGTCTTCTCCCGGAACCCGGAGCACACCCGGGCCGCCCACCCGGACGTCGAAGCGGTGCCCTGGGAGGGCGTGAGCCGTACCGACTCGGCCCTGGTCCTGGCCCAGCTCGACCTGCTCATCCTGGGCGGCGGCGGCATCCTCTACGACCGGGAGGCCCGCCGTTACCTGCGGGTGGTCCGGGTCGCCCAGGAGCGGGGCCTGCCGCTGGTCACGTACGCGGTGGGGGTCGGGCCGCTCAGCGACGCGGTGGACACCGGCATGGTCCGGGAGACGCTCGCCAGCGCGACCCAGGTGACCGTCCGGGACCAGGAGTCCCGGATGGTGCTGGAGGAGGCCGGCCTGCTCAACCCGATCACGGTCACCGCGGACCCGGCGTTCCTCCTGCAACCGGAGGAGTTCCCGGCCCACCTGCTGGCCGAGGAGGGGGTGCCGGTCGGCAAGCGGTTGGTCGGGATAAGCGTGCGGGAGCCGGGCCGGGCCGCCGAACGCCTCGACGTGGACGGTTACCACCGTCTGCTGGCCCAGATCGGCGACTTCCTGGTGCACCGGATCGACGCGTACGTGCTGTTCGTGCCGATGGAGCGCGACGACATCCGGCACGCCCACGGAGTGCTGTCGCACATGGTCGCCGCCGAGCGGGGCCGGATTTTGCACGGCACCTACTCTCCGCAGCAGGTGCTCGGGCTGATGCGCCACTTCGACCTGGCCGTCGGCATGCGGCTGCACTTCCTGATCTTCGCGGCGATGGTCGGTACGCCGTTCCTGCCCCTGCCGTACGCCGGCAAGGTCTTCGACCTGGCCCAACGGCTCGGTGTGCCGGCGCTACGCGGCGTGGAGCGGGAGGTCGAGGGGCCGCTGCTGGCCGAGGTCGACCGACTCTGGGACGAGCGGGAGGAACGCGCCGCGGCCACCGCACGACGGGTGGCGGAGGTGTGCGATCAGGCGCGGTACACCTCGGAGGTCACCCGTGGCGTGTTGGAGAGCTTGCGCAGCCAGACCTTCACCCGGGCCTGAGTGGGCGGTCACACCGCCGGGCCGGTCCACCGGTAGCGCCACTCGCGGGCCTCCTCGCGGGCGGTCTCCAACTCGTAGATCTGCGCGTCGGCCAGCCCACCGGAGCCGAGGTGATGGTGGGTCAGCGGTGGACGGCCGTTGCTGTCCAGTTCGACGGTGATGGTCTGCCCGTCCGCCGTGCCGCCGACGAGAAGGATCTGCACCGATGAAGCCATGCGCCCATCCTGCCCGTCGTAGCGCCTGCCCGCAGCGGATAGCGGGGCAGCGGCGGACCCGGCCCGCGGCTACGGTCGGCGGATGGAGCAGACGATCGATCCAACGCTCGGTCCGGTGCTCGCCCGCACCGGCGACGAGCGCGCCATCCTGACCTCGTTCCTCGACTTCCACCGGGCCGTGCTGCTGCGCAAACTGCGCGGTCTCTCCGACGCCGACGCCCGCCGCCGGCTGGTGCCCTCGGCGACCACGCTCGCCGGGCTGGTCAAGCACCTGACCCTGGTCGAGCGGAACTGGTTCCCGACCCTGCTCGCCCCCGAGCCCGGCGACGTCTACCTGACCTCCGCGGAGGATGCGGTCGCCAGCTTCACCCTCAGCGATCAGGAGACCGTCGCCGGGCTGGTTGCGGCGTACGAGCGGGCCTGCGACCGTTCCCGGGCGGTCATCGCGAGCGTCGACCTCGACCAGGTGGTGCCGCACCCGCAACTCGGCGAGGTGTCGGTGCGCTGGATTCTGGTGCACCTGATCGAGGAGACGGCCCGGCACGCGGGCCACGCCGACATCCTGCGCGAGTTGACCGACGGCGAGGTCGGCGCGATCTGAACCGGGGCGGTCACGCCGTCGGTCCGTCAGGCGGCGGGCAACAGGCCCTGCGGATACTCCATGCCGTCGTGTGTGCAGGCCGCAGCGGCGACCCGCGCCGCGTACCGGGCCGCCTCGGTCAGCGGCTCGCCGCGTAACCGGCCGGCGATCAGGCCGGCCGCGAAGGCGTCGCCGGCCCCGTTGCTGTCCACCACCGGCGTCGCCGGGGCGGCGGGTGGCACCGGCACCACAGTGCCGTCGCCCGGGTACAACTCGGCTCCGTCCGCGCCCCGGGTCACCACCACCGTCCGGGGCACCAGCGTGCCGGCGAGCGACGCGGCCCGGTGGCCCAACCGCACCCCGCTCATCAGCACCAGGTCGGCGACCTCGGCGAACGGCTGATGGTAGGTGTTCTCGCCGTCCCAGTCGTGCAGGTCGGTGGAGAGCGCCACGCCCACCGGAATGGCAGCCCGCACGGCGGGCAGCAGCGGCACCGCCCAATCCATGATCGAGAGGTGTACGTGCCGGGCGTCGCGCACCAGGGCGGCCAGCTCCGGGACGGAAAACGGTGGAGCACCTTGCCACGGGCGCGGGTCGTACAGCGACGTGCGCCGCCCATCCGGGTCCACCAGGTTCACCGACCGGCGGGTGCCGGCCCGGCTCTCGGCCAGCAAGGCGGGAACCCCGGCCCGGGTCAGCGCCGCCCGGACCAGCTCACCGGCCGGGTCCGCGCCGAGGGTGTCGACCACCAGTACCCGCAGGCCGAGTGCTCGGGCGGCAAGCGCCACCCCGGCGCCGGTGTTGCCGATCCGCAACTCGATCGGCTCGACGGTGTGGGAATCGGCAGCCGGCAACGGCAGCGCGGGCACCCGGACCCGTACATCCACCCCGAGCCCGCCAAGGACCAACAGATCGATCACAGCGCCGACGCTAGCCCATCCCCGCGATCACCCCCACCGCCCCGCGATCTTGCGTTTTCGGTGGTGACAAAAGGCGCACTCCTCGCAGAACGTCGACACAAACTGCAAGACCGCGCAGGTTCGGCGTGGGTGCGGACGCCTGGCCTGGCGGGCCGCCTATCCTGGGGGCGGGCGGCGTACTAGGGGGAGCAGGTGCTGGTCATCCACGGGCTGTGGTTGCCCAGCGGCAGCTCGACCGGCGGCCTCGCCGTCTGGGCCGAGGACAGCGCCGCACCGATTCCCGCACCGCGTTCGGGCCGGCCGGCCCGGGAACGCCCGCACCCCTTCGCCGCCGGGCACACCGACCTGGCCGCCGTCCTCGCCGAGGCCGCCGAGCCGAGCCGGCCGGACAGCGCGTTACTCACCCTGCCCACCCTGGCGGGCGCGCCTACCGACTCACCCGAGCTGATCCGGACCACCGTCGCACCTGCGGCCCGCGGCCGGCTCACACTGGCCGGGTGGCGGGTCCCCACCCTGGTGTACGCCCCGGACGACGCCCTGGCGCTGCTGCAAGCCCTGGACGACATCCCGGCGGTGGCCGGGGCCACCCTGCGGCACCTCGCCGAGCTGGCCGACTTCGCCGCCGACCTGGTGACCCGTGGCCGGGTCCTCCCCGGCGTACGCACGACGGTGGCCGACCAGCCGTCCGACGCTGGCGCGGCGGTGGCGTCGGGTGCTGCCGCGCAGGCGGTCTGGCGTCCGCTGCTGACCGGCACCGACGCCGCCTGGGTGCGATCGCTGGCGCTGGCCCTGCCCCCCGCCGCCCGAGCCGCCGTCCTGCCGCCCGCTACCGAGCTGACCGCTGCCGGGCTGGTCGCGGATGCACTGGACGCGTTGACCTGTTCGCGGTGCTGGCCGCCGCGCACGGTCGCTACACC
>NZ_JBEXHP010000153.1:0-10904 GCF_040607895.1 Micromonospora sp. NPDC005220 | reverse complement strand
GGCGGGGGCGCGGGGGCGCGGCGGGGGCGCGGGGGCGCGAAGGGGAGGGGGCGGGGGCACTAGGTTGGGGGGATGGCGGAGGGCAGCGTGTTGGTTACCGGGGGGGCTGGGGGGCTCGGCGGGGCGGTCGTCACCGCGTTCGTCGAGGCGGGCTGGCGGGTGGTCGTACCGGAGCGGAAAGCCCGGCCCGGGTCGGAGCCGGCGGCGGCCGGACCGGTCCGGGTCGTCGCGGACCTGGGCGACCCGACGGGCGCGGCGCGGGCGGTCGAGGCCGCCACCGGCGAACCGGCGGCGCCGCTGCGCGCGGTGGTCAACCTGGTCGGGGGGTACGCCAGCGGCGGGCTGGTGCACGAGACACCGGTCGAGGAGTTCGAGCGGATGCTCACCGTCAACCTGCGGCCGACCTACCTGGTCACCCAGGCCGCGCTGCCGCACCTGGTGGCGTCCGGCGGCGGCGCGGTGGTCTGCGTCTCGGCCCGCGCGGCGGTCGCCCCGTTCCGCGGCGCGGCCGGCTACTCGACGGCCAAGGCGGCGGTGCTGGCCTTCGCCAACGCGGTCGCGGTGGAGTACCGGTCGCAGAACGTCCGCTGCAACACCGTGCTGCCCAGTGTCATCGACACTCCGGCGAACCGGGCGGCCCAGCCCGACGCCGACCACTCCCGCTGGGTGACCCCGGACGAGATCGCGCCGGTGATCCGGTTCCTCGCGTCGGGCGAGTCCGCCCCGACCAGTGGCGCCACCATTCCGGTCTACGGGCGGGCCTGAGCCGCCACCGGGCCGGCGTCCTCTCCGCCCGACGCGGACGGCGGTAGCCAGGTCTCCAGGTGCGCCTGAATCTGCTCGGTCACCTCCTCGGCCGGGCGGCCCGCGTCCACCAGCACGAAGCTCGGATATTCGGGCAGTGCCCGGTAGGCGGTGTCGGCGGCGGTCAGCCACCCCATCGTCTCGTGGTCGGTGCCGCGCTGCTCGATGCGCCGGTACGCCTCCGCCGGGTCGACGGCGAGCAGGAAGGTCACCTGCGGCGTCGGGAACAGCCGGTAGCCGGCCCGCGCGAGCCGTTCCCAGCGCTGCCCGCCGTGCGCCCGGATGCTCGCGTACTGGCAGGCCGAGTAGCGGTCCATCACCGCTGTCCGGCCGGTGAGCAGGCAGGTGAGCAGGGCGATGGCGATGGCGAGCCAGCGCAGCACCGACTCCACGGCCAGTACGCCGTCCCGCCCGATCAGCCGTTGCGCGTCCGGCCGGCCGAGCCGCCGGGCGAGCCGGCCGAGCCAGCGCCGGCCACTGGCGTTGCGGCGGTAGGTGGCGGGGCGTCCGGCGGCGGTCAGCGCGTCGGCCAACCGGTGCGCCTGGGTGGTCTTGCCCGAACCGTCGATGCCGATCAGGGCGACGGTGCGCAATCGGGCCTTGCGTCGTCGCGTCCCCGATGATCTGGCCACCCTCCACAGGTTATCCGACCCACGCACCTGGTCCGCGAGGTTTGTGGTGCTTCATCCCTGTTGACGCCCTACCGCGACGGCACCAGGTGTGGACGACCGGAATGCCGGGTACCGGAGTTGGAAATCCAACCGCCGGTCCACCAACACGACGACGGGAGAACCAGATGGCTGAGCGCGGGGACGAGAGTCTGGTACACACCCTCAAGAAGGTCGCCGCCGTGCTCAAGCAGTCCGAGATTCCGTACGCCCTGGGCGGCAGCTTCGCCGTCTACGCCCACGGTGGCCACTCCAGTGACCACGACGTCGACTTCCTCATTCGGGAGGCCGACGTGGAACAGGCGCTGGAGGCTCTCGTGGCCGCCGGCTTCGTCGCCGAGCGGCCTCCGGAGGACTGGCTGGTGAAGGTCTTCGACGACGGCCGGATGGTGGACCTGATCCACCGGCCGATCGAGACGCCGGTGACCGAGGAGACGTTCGCCGACACGGTCGTCCGGCCGGTGGACGCGATTCACATGCCGGTGCTGTCCGCCACCCAGCTGATGGTGCACAAACTGCTCAGCTTCTCCCAGCACTACTGCGACTTCGCCCGCGGTCTGCCGCTGGCCCGCTCGCTGCGGGAGCAGATCGACTGGGAACGGGTACGCAAGGAGACGCAGCACTCGCCGTACGCCGAGGCGTTCCTGGTGCTGTTGGACCGGCTGGAGGTGGTGCCGGACGCCGGCACCCTGCCAGGAGAGGGGACATCGTGACCCACCATCGCGACATCGGCGCCGGGCCCCCGGACGAGTACGTCGAAGCGGAAATCCAACGGTTGCTCGTCGAGGACCCCGCCGTCGCCGAACAGGGAATCACCGTGATCCGACGGGAACGCGCCCTCGTGCTCCAAGGCGAGGTGGAGAGCCCGCACCGGCGGGAGGAGATCCTGCGTCGGGTGTCCGAGCGCTTCCCGGACGTGCCCGTCACCAGCGATATCGGGGTGATCCGCACGCAGGCGCCCACGGAGATCGAGCAACTGCCCTGAGGAGGTTTCATGGTGATCCGGATCGCCGCCGTGGGCGACGTGCATCTGGACGAGGACGTGGTCGGCCGGTTCCGACCGGCGTTGGAGGAGCTGCCGGAGTGCGCCGACGTGCTGCTGCTGGCCGGGGACCTGACCCGGCACGGCACCGAGGCCGAGGCGCGCTGCGTGGCGGAGGAGTTCGGCGGTTTGGCGGTACCGGTGGTGACCGTGCTGGGCAACCACGACCACCAGTGTGACCAGGTGCCACAGGTGGTCAAGGTGCTCGAGGACGCGGGCATCACCGTGCTGGAGGGCAACGGCGTCGTGTTGGACTGCGCGGGTGGCCGGCTCGGCATCGCCGGCGTCAAGGGCTTCGGCGGCGGCTTCGCCGGGCGGTGCGCGAGTGACTTCGGCGAGCCGGAGATGAAGGCCTTCGTACGGACCACCACCGACAGCGCGGACCGCCTCGGCGCGGCACTGCGCTCGCTGGACTGCGACATGCTGGTCGCGCTCACCCACTATTCGCCGGTGCCGGACACGCTGGTCGGGGAGCCCCTGGAGATCTACCCGTTCCTCGGGTCGTACCAGTTGGGGCAGGCGATCGACTCGGCGCCCACGGCGCTGGCCGTGCACGGGCACGCGCACGCCGGCACCGAGCGCGGCACGACCCCAGGTGGGGTGCGCGTCCGCAACGTCGCGCACCCGGTGATCAAGCAGGCGTACAGCGTCTTTCACGTTGGCGATCAACTCGACACCGACCAGGTTTCCCCGATCGGCCAGTCGGGTAGTCAGAGGTCATGGAGCTGATTCTCTGGATTCTCGCAGTCGTACTCGTGGTCGCCGGCATTCTCGCGCTGTTCCGCCGGCAGATCCTGTGGGGCATCGTCCTCATCGTCGTCGGGCTTTTGGTCGGCCCGGGTGGTGTCAGCATCTTCAATTAGCGTTCGTCAGCCGTAACACCGGGACCCGCCGGGGTCGCCGCGACCGGAGCTTCGTCCTCCCAGACAGGAGCATCGGTCGCAGCGATCCCGGCGCTTTTTCGTGGGGTTTGACGGGTTCCGGCCGGCGAGCGTGGTGGGCGCCGCCGGAAACCACGTAGCGCCCGCTCAGCAGCGAGGGACGTTCGGGATGTAGCCGTCGTAACCGGTGTACACGTACGCGTCGGCGATGTAGCGGCCGGAGCCGATCCGGTCCCAGATCGAGCTGGTGCCGTACGTGCCGGTGACCGTGGTGCCGCTGGTCTGGCAGGCGATGGTCACCCGGGTGCCGTCGGCGACGGTGCCCACCGAGGCGTACCCGGTGCCGGGGCCGGAGCGGACGGTCAACGGCGTGCCACTGGTGTCGACCGTGCCGTTGCCGCTGCCCGAGGAGCAACCGTTGTCGCTGGCGTAGCTCCTGGTGCCCCAGTACAGCGCGAGGGTGCCGTTGAAGCGGACCTGAATGTCGGCGCCGTCGAGGCGCTGCTCGTAGTGCAGGTGCGGGCCGGTCGAGCCCCCGGTGCTGCCCACCCAGCCGAGCACCTTGCCGTACCCGACCGTCTGCCCGACCGAGACGTTGAAGCCGTTGAGGTGCGCGTAGTACGTGCTGTAACCGCCACCGTGGTTGATTCGGACGTACTTGCCGTAGCTGGTGCCACCGAGGTCGGTCACCCGGTCGACAGTGCCGGGGGCGCTGGCGACCACCGGGTCGCCGAGGTCGTCGGTGCGGTTGAAGTCGACGGCGTACGCCGGGCTGTGGTCCGACCGGGTCTGCCCGGACCAGGACTGGCCACACGGGAACGGCACCTTGAAGGTCGGCGCGGCCAGCGCCGGGGTCGCCGGCACCAGGGCTCCCCCGACGAGAAGACCCGTCACCAGCAGGCTGATCCACCGCTTTCGCATACAGCTCCTCCTATGTCGAAAACCTTCGATCCCGTGCGGTCAGCCTGACAGATATCGTCAATCTTCGAAAGAGTCCCCAGCATGTCCCGGGAGCGCGCCCACCAGGCAGCTCGCAGGTTTCCGGATTGTTACTCGCTCGTGTCTGACAGGGGGTGGACCGGACCGGATGCAAGCGCTTACATGTGTGCACGCCCAATCGGACCGGCGACGGGTCACCAGCGGAGACCGCGCCGGCTAGGAAGGAGGACGGCATGGCGGTCTTTACCAGACCACGCCAGGCCTTCGTGATCGCCGGCGTACTCGGGTTGGCGCTCAGCGCCACCGCCTGTGGTACCGGCGACGACAAGAAGAGCAACAACGCGGGCTCCGCGGAGTGCGCCGCATACGAGAAGTACGACGGCCACGACGGCAAGAAGGTCTCCATCTACGCGTCCATCCGTGACGCCGAGGCCGACCTGCTCAGGAACTCCTGGAAGACGTTCGAGGACTGCACCGGCATCGAGATCGACTACGAGGGCAACGCCGAGTTCGAGGCGCAGCTCCCGGTCCGGGTCGACGGTGGCAACGCGCCCGACCTGGCCTTCGTGCCCCAGCCGGGCCTGGTCAAGCGGTTCGCCGACGCCAACAAGCTGAAGTCCCTCGGTGCCGACACCAAGACGATGGCCGAGCAGAACATGCCGGCCGACTGGCTGAAGTACGGCACCGTCAACGGCACCCTCTACGGTGTGCCGCTCGGCGCCAACGTGAAGTCCTTCGTCTGGTACTCGCCGAAGCTCTTCAAGGAGAAGGGCTGGACGGTCCCCACCAGCTGGGACGACATGATCAAGCTCAGCGACACGATCGCGGCGAGCGGCATCAAGCCGTGGTGCGCCGGCATCGAGTCCGGTGACGCCACCGGCTGGCCGGCCACCGACTGGATCGAGGACGTGATCCTGCGTACGCAGGGCCCCGAGGTCTACGACCAGTGGACCACCCACGCCATCCCGTTCAACGACCCGCGGATCGTCGACGCGGTCAACCGGGCCGGCACGATCCTCAAGAACGAGAAGTACATGAACGGCGGCTTCGGCGGGGTGAAGAGCATCGGCACCACCGCCTTCGGTGAGGCCGGCCTGCCGGTCACCACCGGCAAGTGCGCCATGCACCGGCAGGCGTCGTTCTACGCCAACCAGTTCCCCGAGGGCACCAAGGTGGCCGAGGACGGCGACGCGTTCGCCTTCTACTTCCCGGCCATCGACACGGCCAAGGGCAAGCCGGTGCTCGGCGCGGGCGAGTTCGTCGTCGGCTTCACCGACCGCCCCGAGGTGCAGGCGGTGCAGACCTACCTCGCCTCGGCGGAGTACGTCAACAGCCGCGCGAAGCTCGGCAACTGGGTCACGGCGAACAACAAGCTGGACATCGCCAACGTCGCCAGCCCGATCGACAAGCTCTCCGTCCAGATCCTGCAGGACAAGACCGGCGTCTTCCGCTTCGACGGATCCGACCTGATGCCGGCCGCGGTCGGCGCGGGGACGTTCTGGAAGGGCATGGTCGAGTGGATCAACGGCAAGGACACCGCGTCGGTGCTCCAGGGCATCGAGAGCAGCTGGAAGTGATCTGAACGGTGGGCCGGTCCGCACTCGCGGGCCGGCCCACCGACGGATCTGGACCTGGGAGGGTCGATGGAGTTCGACTTCGCTGAGGAACAGCCGAAGTTCCTCATGCTGATGTACGGGCTGATCGCTTTCGTCGCGGTGGTGGGCGGTCTGCTCCTGCTTCTCGACGTGGTGCCGGCCTGGTTCGCTCGACGGCGGGAGGCGCAGCTGGTCGCCGCGTCCGTCAGCGGTGCCCCGCTCCCCCGTCGACGAAAGCAAGGAGAGGGACTCTTCGCGCTCTTCTTCCTGCTGCCGACGCTGCTACTCCTCACGGTCGGGTTGGTCGTGCCGGCCATTCGCACCACGCTGCTCTCCCTGATGGATGGAAGCAGCACCAACTGGGTGGGACTGCGCAACTACAGCTGGATGTTCTCCGACGACTCGATCGTCCGGGTCCTGATCAACACCCTGGTCTGGGTGGTCCTGGTCCCACTGGTGGCGACCGGGTTCGGTCTGATCTACGCCGTACTGGTGGACAAGGCCAGGTTCGAGGCGGTGGCGAAGTCACTGATCTTCCTACCGATGGCCATCTCCTTCGTCGGCGCCAGCATCATCTGGAAGTTCGTCTACGCCTACCGGGGCGAGGGCGACCAGATCGGTCTGCTCAACCAGATCGTGGTCAGCCTGGGCGGCGAGCCGAAGCAGTGGCTGCTCGAGTCACCGCTGAACACGCTGCTGCTGATCGTCATCATGGTCTGGATCCAGGCCGGTTTCGCCATGGTGGTGCTCTCCGCCGCGATCAAGGCGATCCCCGGTGACATCGTCGAGGCCGCCCGGCTCGACGGCGTCAGCCCGTGGCAGATGTTCTGGCGGATCACCATGCCGAGCATCCGACCGGCGCTGATCGTCGTGGTGGTGACGCTCACCATCGCCACCCTCAAGGTCTTCGACATCGTCCGGACCTCGACCAACGGCAACTACGACACCAGCGTGATCGCCAGCGAGATGTACAACCAGGCCTTCCGGTACGGCCAGAACGGGCAGGGTTCCGCGCTCGCGGTCTTCCTCTTCATCCTGGTCATCCCGGTCGTGATCTACCAGATCCGTAACCTCCGTCAGCAGCGGGAGGGCTGAGATGACCACCGCAACGCCCACCGTCGCCGCCGGCACCCAGAAGACCGACGGCACCCCGACCACCACGGCCGGCCGGGTCCGCAAGCGCCTGAACAGCCGTACCGCGACGCTCGTCTCGATCGTCATCGCGGTGGTCTGGACCATCCCGACCTTCGGTCTGCTCGTCTCCTCCCTCCGACCGGAGGACGAGATCAAGACCACCGGCTGGTGGACGGCCTTCACCAACCCGCAGTTCACCTTCGAGAACTACGAGCAGGTCCTGTTCGGGCGGTCGGCGTCCTCCGGGCAGCTCGCCGGTTCCTTCATCAACTCGCTGGCGATCACCATCCCGTCGGTGCTCTTCCCGCTCGCCTTCGCGTGCCTCGCCGCGTACGCGCTGGCGTGGATCAACTTCCGCGGCCGGGACTGGGTATACATCGCGATCTTCGCGTTGCAGATCGTGCCGTTGCAGATGGCCCTGGTGCCACTGTTGAAGTTCTTCTCCACCGGCGTCACCCTCGGCGGCGTGACCCTGATGCCGGCCTGGGACCTGGTCGACGAGCAGAAGTTCGCCCAGGTGTGGTTCGCGCACACCTGCTTCGCGCTTCCATTCGCCGTCTTCCTGCTGCACAACTTCATCTCGCAACTGCCGGGGGACCTGATGGAGGCGGCCCGGGTCGACGGGGCCACCCACCCGAAGATCTTCCGCACCATCGTGCTGCCGCTGATCACCCCGGCGCTGGCGGCGTTCGGCATCTTCCAGTTCCTCTGGGTCTGGAACGACCTGCTGGTCGCGCTGATCTTCGCCGGCGGCGGCAACGAGACGGCCCCGCTCACCGTCAAGCTCGCCGAGATGGCCGGCACCCGAGGCAACGAGTGGCAGCGGCTGACTGCCGGCGCGTTCGTGTCGATCGTCGTACCGCTCATCGTTTTCCTGTCCCTGCAGCGCTTCTTCGTGCGAGGTCTGCTCGCCGGCAGCGTCAAGGGCTGACCCGCAGCGCCCGCCGCCGCCTGGCCCCTCGGGCGGCGGCGGGCGCTCCGGGCACCGAGCGGGGGAAACCGTGACGAAGATCGATGATGTGGCCCGGCTGGCCGGGGTGTCCACGGCCACCGTCTCGCGGGCTCTGCGTGGACTGCCAACCGTCTCGGCCGCCACCCGACGCCGGGTGATCGCCGCCGCCGAACAGCTCGACTACGAGGTCTCGCCCAGCGCGTCCCGGCTCGCCGGCGGCCGCACCGGCACGGTCGCGGTGGTGGTTCCCCGGATCACCCGATGGTTCTTCAGCACCGTCGTCGAGGCGGTCGAGGAGTACCTCCACCAGTCCGGCTACGACCTGCTGCTCTACAACCTCGGCGGCCGGGAACAGGTCCGCCAGCGGGTCCTGCGGACGGCCAACCTGCACAAGCGGGTGGACGCCATGATGCTGGTCGCCACGCCGCTGCGTCCGGCCGATCTGACCGCGCTGGCCACGCTGGAACTGCCCGGCGTCACCATCAGCTCGGGCAGCAGGGTGCCCAACTGGCCGTGCGTACGGATCGACGACGTGGCGGCGGCCCGGACCGCCACCCAGCACCTGATCGACCTCGGCCATCACCGGATCGCCCACATCTCCGGCGACCCGGACGACGAGCTGGCCTTCACCACCCACCTCGACCGGCGTCGGGGTTACCAGGCGGCGCTGCGCGCCGCCGGCCTACGACCCGACCCGACCCTGGACATCGAGTCCACCTTCACCATCGACGGCGGCAACTCGGCCACCGCCGAGCTGTTGGCCCGCGGCGAGCCGCCGACCGCGATCGTCGCCGCCTGCGACGAGATGGCGATGGGCGCGCTGACCGCCCTGCGCGACGTCGGGCTGCGGGTGCCGCAGGACGTCAGCGTGGTCGGCATCGACGACCACGACCTGGCCGGTGTGCTCGGGCTCAGCACCGTCGCCCAGCCCGCCGCCGAGCAGGGCAGGCTGGCCGCCCAGATGCTGCTCGACCCGCTCGGGGCCCGACCGCCGGGCCCTGTCGTCAGTCAGCGGGGCGCCGGTTGCGACACTCCGGTGGTCCTGCCCACTCGTTTGGTGGTCCGGGACTCAACCGCACCGCCCCGGGCACACTGACATCACCACACCGCAACACGGGAGACGACCCTGAACACCGACCCGACGCAGCAGACCTCCTCCGGTCACCCCGCCACCGGCTGGTGGACCGAGGCCGCCATCTACCAGATCTACCCGCGCTCGTTCGCCGACTCGGACGGGGACGGCATCGGTGACCTGCCGGGCATCACCGCCCGCCTCGACCACCTGGTCGAGCTGGGCGTCGACGCGGTGTGGCTCTCTCCCTTCTACCCCTCACCGCAGGCCGACGCCGGCTACGACGTGGCCGACTACCGCGACATCGACCCGCTGTTCGGCACCCTGGCCGACGCGGACAAGCTGATCGCCGAGGCCCGGTCCCGCAACCTGCGGGTGATCGTCGACCTGGTCCCGAACCACACCTCCTCGGCGCATCGCTGGTTCCAGGCCGCGCTGCCGGCCGCGCCGGGCAGCCCTGAACGGTCGCGGTACATCTTCCGGGACGGCCGTGGGCCGGCCGGCGACCAGCCGCCGAACGACTGGCAGAGCGTCTTCGGTGGGCCAGCCTGGACCCGGACGGTGGACGCCGACGGGCAACCCGGCCAGTGGTACCTGCACCTGTTCGACACCGGGCAGCCGGACCTCAACTGGGACAACCCGGAGGTGCACGCGGAGTTCCTGGACGTGCTGCGGTTCTGGCTGGACCGCGGTGTGGACGGCTTCCGGGTCGACGTGGCGCACGGCCTCATCAAGCAGGCCGACCTGGCCGACTGGCAGGAGCCCCAGGAGATCCTCTCCGGCAACGAGATCGACAAGCCCCGGCCGCCGATGTGGGACCAGGACGGCGTGCACGACATCTACCGGCAGTGGCGGCAGGTTCTGGACAGCTACCCCGGTGAGCGGGTGCTGGTCGCCGAGGCCTGGGTGGAGCCGGCCGAGCGGCTGGCCCGCTACGTCCGCCCGGACGAGATGCACCAGGCGTTCAACTTCGAGTACCTGCTCGCCGCGTGGACCGCACCCGCCCAGTACGCGGTGATCACCCGCTCGTTGGAGGCGACCGACTCGGTCGGCGCGCCGACCACCTGGGTGCTCTCCAACCACGACGTGGTGCGGCACGCCTCCCGGCTGGGCCTGCCGATCGGCACCGTACGCCCCAACGGCATCGGCATCGGCGACCCGCAGCCGGACGCCGCACTCGGCCTCCGCCGGGCTCGGGCGGCCACCCTGCTGATGCTCGCGCTGCCCGGCTCGGCGTACCTCTACCAGGGTGAGGAGCTGGGTCTGCCCGAGCACACCACGATGCCCGACGAGGCCCGGCAGGACCCGACCTGGGCGCGCAGCGGGCACACCCAACGGGGCCGCGACGGCTGCCGGGTGCCGATCCCGTGGGAGGCCGACGCCCCGTCGTACGGCTTCGGGCCGACCGACGCGAGCTGGCTGCCGCAGCCGGCGCTCTGGGCGGAGTACGCGCTGGACCGCCAGCGCGACGTGCCCGGCTCGACGTACGAGCTGTACCGCACGGCGCTGCGGTTGCGCCGGGCGCACGGGCTGGGTCGCGGCACCCTGGAATGGTTGTCCTCCGGCGACGAGGTGCTGCGCTTCCGCAACGGTGAGCTGACCGTGCTGACCAACTTCGGTGCCGCCCCGGTTCCGGTGCCAGCCGGTGCCGAGGTGCTCGCCGCCAGCGCCCCGCTCGACGACGACGGCGCGGTGCCCACCGACGTCACGGTCTGGCTGCGCGGCTGATCTCGCGCCGACCGGCCCGACCCGCAGACCGGCCCGACCCGCCGAGCGGTACTCGCGGCGGGCGGGCCGGTCGGGGCAGGCCGGTCGGG
>NZ_JBEXHP010000152.1:0-10950 GCF_040607895.1 Micromonospora sp. NPDC005220 | reverse complement strand
GGTGGCCGCCGGCCGCCCCGCCCGCGCTGCGGGCTGAGCCCGCCCGGCCCGCGCCGCGGGCTGAGCCCCCGGGTGTACGGTGCGAGCATGCAGGGCACGGTGGCCAGCTACGACGCGGCGACGCGCAGCGGTGTTCTGCTGCTCGACGACGGCACCGAGATGCGCTTCCCCGCCCGGGCCTTCGACGCCTCCGGGCTGCGGCTTCTCCGGCTCGGCCAGCGGGTGCGCATCGACACCGATCCCGACGGCGAGGTTGTCCGGGTGACATTGCCGACGATGATCTGAGCCGGCGAGCCCAAGTTCATTTTGCGTTTACCGTAATCGGGTGATTATGAGCGGGTGAGCACCCCTCGCGAACAACCGTCCCGCCCGCCCGCCACCGACCTCCGCAACGGCTCCCGCGTACGCGGCACCGATGGGCGCTTCCGCCCGTCCAGTGCCGAACGCGCCGGTGCCGAACGCGCCGACCCGCTCGCCGACGATCCCGGCGCCGCCTCCTCCGGGCTGGACGAGGTTCTCGACCCCGCGCCGAAGATCGATGCGGGCGGCCCGGCCGCCGGTGACGTCCACCCGGTCCGGCCCGGCGACCTGTCGACCGGTGCCGAGGACGAGCCGCCGGCGGCTCCGCCGCTGCCGGAGGACCGGTTTTTCAACCGGGAGTTGTCCTGGCTCGACTTCAACGCCCGGGTGCTCGCCCTGGCCGAGGACCAGCGCACCCCCCTGCTGGAACGGGCCAAGTTCCTGGCCATCTTCGCCAGCAATCTCGACGAGTTCTACATGGTCCGCGTCGCCGGGCTGAAGCGACGGCTCTCCGCCGGCCTGCCGGTGCGCGGCGGAGACCGGCTGCCCCTGCGTACCCAGTTGGAGCTGATCGCCGAGCGGACCGCCGCGCTGGGCGCCCGGCACGCCGCCTGCTTCGTCGACGACGTGCTGCCCAAACTGGCCGACGAGGGCATCCGGATCCTGCGCTGGGGCGAGCTGGGCGACGGCGAGCGGGAGCGGCTGCGCACCTACTTCCGGGAGCACATCTTCCCGGTGCTGACCCCGCTCGCGGTGGACCCGGCGCACCCGTTCCCGTACATCTCCGGGCGGTCGCTGAACCTGGCGGTGGCGGTTCGTCACCCGGACGGCGGTTCCGAGCTGTTCGCCCGGGTGAAGGTGCCGAACAACGTGCCCCGCTTCGTCCGGGTGGACCGGGACCAGCCGGGCGTCCGGATGCTGCCGGTGGAGGACCTGATCTCGGTCCACCTGGGGCAGCTGTTCAGTGGCATGCAGGTGGTCGAGTGCCACCTGTTCCGGGTCACCCGCAACGCCGAGGTGGAGGTCGACGAGGACCGCGACGAGGATCTGCTCCAGGCATTGGAGCGGGAGCTGGCCCGGCGGCGGTTCGGTCCCCCGGTCCGGCTGGAGGTCGCCGCGTCGATCTCCGACCACATGTTGGATCTGCTCGTCCGCGAGCTGGACATGGACGACCAGGACGTGCTGCGGGTGCCCGGCCTGCTGGACCTGTCCGCCCTCTGGCAGGTCTACGGCGAGGCGGACCGGCCGGACCTGAAGGACCCGCCGTTCGTGCCGGCCACCCATCCCCGGCTCGCCGAGGGCGAGATGCCGCGCAGCGTCTTCGCCACCCTGCGCGACGGGGACATCCTGGTGCACCACCCGTACCACTCGTTCGCCACCAGCGTGCAGCGCTTCATCGAGCAGGCCGCCGCCGACCCGAACGTGCTGGCCATCAAGCAGACCCTCTACCGGACCAGCGGTGACTCCCCGATCGTCGACGCGCTCGTCGACGCGGCCGCCGCCGGCAAGCAGGTGGTGGTGCTGGTGGAGGTGAAGGCCCGCTTCGACGAGGTGGCCAACATCGGCTGGGCCCGCACCCTGGAACGCGCCGGCTGCCACGTGGTGTACGGCCTGGTCGGCTTGAAGACGCACTGCAAGACCGCGCTGGTGGTCCGGCAGGAGGGCAACCAGATCCGCCGCTACTGCCACATCGGCACCGGCAACTACCACCCGAAGACGGCCCGACTGTACGAGGACTTCGGCATGCTCACCGCCGACCCGGAGATCGGCGCCGACCTCACCGACCTGTTCAACGTGCTCACCGGGTACAGCCGACAGACCGCGTACCGGCGGTTGCTGGTCGCACCGCAGGGCATCCGCAGCGGGCTCATCGAGCGGATCGAGCGGGAGATCTCGCACGTCCGCCTGGGCATGCCCGGCCTGGTCCAGTTCAAGGTGAACTCACTGGTCGACGAGGGGGTGACCGACGCGCTGTACCGCGCCTCGCAGGCCGGCGTACACGTCGACCTGCTCATCCGGGGCATGTGCACGCTGCGCCCCGGGGTGCCGGGGTTGTCGGAGAACATCCGGGTCCGCTCGATCCTCGGTCGGTTCCTGGAACACTCCCGGGTCTTCCGGTTCGGCAACAACGGTGAGGCCGAGTTCTGGATGGGCTCCGCCGACCTGATGCACCGCAACCTGGACCGTCGGGTGGAGGCGCTGGTGCAGGTGAGTGACCCGGTCGCCCGCGCCGAGCTGGACCAGGTGCTCACCACCGCGATGAGCCCCGACGTGGACGCGTTCGAGCTGGCCGGCGACGGCACCTGGACCCGGCGTACCGGCGGTGACAACACGCCCCGTGCCCACCTACAGGAACTGCTGCTGCGCCGCGTCGGTGGCACGGCCGGCTGACCGCGCAGCGCATAGGCTGAGCTGATGGTCGAGGAGGAGCAGAAGTACGAGGTGGACGACGCCTACCTGCTACCGGACCTGGCCGGGACGGCCCCGCCCGGCGGTCGGGTCCGGGCACTGCCACCGGTGACGCTTGTCGCCCGCTACCTCGACACCGTCGACCTGCGGCTGGCCCGAGCCGGCGCCTCGCTGCGCCACCGCCGGGGTGACGAGATGCCCTGGACGGTGAAGCTGCCGACCGGAACACCGGGCGTACGGCACGAGATCTCCCGCCCCGGGCCGAAGGGGCAGCCGCCACCGGAGCTGGTGGAGTTGGTCACCGTGCTGCACCGGGGTGCGCCGCTGGCCCCGGTGACGGTGGTTCGGACGGTGCGGCACGCGTACGAGGTGTGTGACCGGGCCGGCGCGGTGCTCGTCGAGGTGGTGGACGACCGGGTGACAGTGCGGGACGACGCTGGCACCACCACCGACACGTTCCGCGAGGTGGAGGTGGAGCGGAAGGCCGGCGACCGGACGCTGCTCGATCGGGTCGGCGGGGTGCTGCGCGAGGCCGGCGCCCAGGCCGGGTCGTTCACCCCGAAGCACGTACGGGCGTTGGGTGAGCCGGCCCAGGCCGATCCGGACCTGGTCGCGCCGGCCGGGCTGCCCGCCGAGCCGAGCGCCGGTGACGTGGTGACCGAGGCGGTACGCAAGGAGATCCGCCGGCTGTTGGCGCACGACTCGCTGGTCCGGCTACGCGCCCCGGCCGCCGGTGACGACACCGCGGTGCACCAGATGCGGGTGGCCTGCCGACGCCTGCGCAGCGATCTGCGGACCTTCAAACCGTTGCTGCGCAAGACCTGGTCCGGCCCACTGCGCACCGAGCTGCGCTGGTTGGCCGGTGTGCTCGGCGCGGCCCGCGACGCCGAGGTGCTGCGCGCGCGGCTGCGCCGTACCGCCGACGCCGATCCGCTGAGCCCGCTCGACCGGGGCGCGGTGGACCGGCTCGACGAGGTGCTCGCCGAACGGCACCGCCGGGCGCTCACCGCGATCGACGAGATGCTGCGCTCCGCGCGGTACCTGGCCCTGGTGGACTCCCTGGTGCTGGCCTCCCGCGCGCCCCGACTCACCCGCCGGGCCGCCGCGCCCGCCGCGCAGGCGCTACCCGCGCTGGTGGCCCGCCCCTGGCGGCGGTTGTCCGGCCCGGACGGCGTCGACGGGCTCGACGCGCAGTCGCCGGACGACCGCTGGCACGCCGTTCGCAAGGAGGGCAAGCAGGCTCGGTACGCGGTCAACGCGGTGGCCCCGACGGTCGGTAAGGGCGCGCGCCGGCTGTCCCGCGCCCTCGCCCGGGTGCAGGACGTGCTCGGCGAGCACCAGGACGCGGCGGTGGCGGCGGACGCCTGGCTGGAGATCGCCGCCGAGCGGCCGGACGACCATGAGCTGGCGGTCACCGCCGGGCGGCTGGCCGAGCGGGAACGCCTGTCGGTGCGCCGGATGCGGGGGCTCTTCCCGGCCGCCTGGCACCGGGCCACCCGGCGACGGCGGACCAGTTGGCTGCCGTGACCGGCATCCGGGCGGCGGGCGGGGTGGCCTGGCGGCCCACCGACGACGGCGTACGCGTCTGCGTGGTGCACCGCCCCCGCTACGGCGACTGGACGCTGCCGAAGGGCAAGCTGGAGCCGGGCGAGCATGCGCTGGCCGCGGCGGTCCGTGAGGTGGCCGAGGAGGCCGACGTGTGGGGCGTGCCGCAGGTGCGGCTGCCGTCGGTGCGGTACCGCAGCGAGGGGCAGCCCAAACTGGTCGACTACTGGTCGATGCTCGCGGTGGCCAGCGGCGGTTTCCAACCGGGCACCGAGGTGGACGACATCCGCTGGCTCCCGGTCGACGACGCGATCCGGTTGGTCAGCTACCCGCACGACGCCGAGGTGTTGGCGGCGTTCGCCGCGCTGCCGCCGGTCACCGCGACTGTCGCGCTGGTTCGGCACGCGCACGCCGGCAAGCGGGCCACCTGGTCCGGCCCGGACGTCGGACGGCCCCTGGACGCCGAGGGGTGGGCCCAGGCGAACGCGCTGGCCGGGCTGATCGCCCTGATCCGACCGGACCGGCTGGTGTCGGCGTCGCCGCGACGGTGCGTGCAGACGCTCGACCCGGTCGCCGCGCTGCTCGACCTGCCGATCGAGATCTGCGGCGACCTGGACGAGCCCCAGCCCGGCCAGCAGAGCGACGAGCAGATCCTGGCCACCGCCGCCCAACTGCTGGAGCTGGCCGGCACCGGCGGGCAGGCGGCGGTGTGCAGCCAGGGCAAGGTCCTGCCGGGCGCCCTGGAGCGGCTGACCGGCCGCCCGGATGAGGACTTCGCCACCCCGAAGGGCGGCGGCTGGCTGCTCGCCTTCACCGCCGACCGGCTGCTGGCCGCCGATCGCCTGTAGCGCCCGGCCCGGCTTTCGTCAGCGGGGCGGCAGGGTCCTTTCGTCAGCGGGGCGGCAGGGTCCTTTCGTCAGCGGGGCGGCAGGGTCAGGGTCACCGCGACCGGCAGGTGGTCGCTGGCCGTGCTTCGCGGCGCGACCGGGTCGCTGGGGGTCAGGCCGGGCGAGACGAAGATGTGGTCGATCTGCTGGCGCGGGTCGTCCGCCGGGCTGGTCGCCAGTGGTCGGGCGGCGGCCAACGCGTCCACCAGACCGGCGTTGGTGAACTCCGCGAACGCCTCGTCGCCCGGCTCGGTGTTCAGGTCACCCGCCACCACCAGCGGCCGACCGGCCGCGTACCGGGTGGCGAATTCGGCGACCGCGCGGGCCTGGACCACCGGGCCCGTGTCGGGCGGCGGTTGCAGATGGGTGCTGACCACTGCGGTACGGACACCGTCGCCGAGGTCCAGCGTGACGGCGAGGGCCTGCGCGCCGGTGGGCGCGCCGACGGCGGCCAGCGGCAGGGTCCGCGGATCGCGCACCGGCCAACGGCTGAGCACCGCGTCACCCCAGACCGGGTCGGCGGCCGGCCCGAAGACGTACGGCATACCGAGCCGGTCGGCCAGCAGGTCCAGGGTGTCGTGCCCGCCGTTGAGCAGCCACGCCCGGTCCACCTCGCTGAGCAGCACCACATCGGGCCGTTGTTGGACGACGACGTCGGCGAGGTTGGTCAGGTCGAACCGGCCGTCCAACCCGAACCCCATCCGGATGTTGTACGCCACCACTGTCAACCGCTGCGGCGGGCCGTCCCGGTTGCTGGCCACCGGCACCTCGTCGGCGAGCACCGGTGCCAGCAGGGCCAGCGCGGTGACCGCGGCGGCGGCCCGTAGCGGCGGTAACGGTCCGGGAAGCCGGTGGACCACGGGACGGGCGCTGAACGCCACGGCGGCGACCAGCACGGCCACCACCACGGGCACCGCCGCGTTGGGGTAGCCGAGGTCGTAGGCCGAGTAGTAGCCCACCGCGCCCAGCGCGAAGACGAGCATGCCGGCGGCGGCCGCGTACCCCCGCCGGGCGCTGGCGCCGCCGGTGGTGCTGGTGTTCGCGGTGTCGCTGCCGACGTCGTCGGTCAGGGCGAGGCAGCCGCCGAGACCGACCGCGGCGAGGAGGATGGCCGGCAGGAGCAGGTCGCCCCGATCGAGGGCGAACAGCACCGCGCCGACGAGCAACGCCACCGGGCCGTACCCGCGGCCCCAGCCGCGTGGCGGCCGGGTCAACGCGGCGCACAGGAACCCGGCGACCGCCACCGGCACCGGTGCCAGGCCGAACAACGGCGAACGCGCCACGCCGTCCCCGGCGACCAGGTACGACATCGCGGTCCGGGTCAGTGCCGGGGAGAGCGCCACCATCCCGGCCAGCAGCAGCGCGGGCCCGGCCAGCAGCCAGGCCCGGCCAGCACCGGGGCCGGCGGGGACATCAGCGGTGCCGGTGCGTCGGCCGGATCGCGCCGTGCCGACCAGGAACACCGCCACCGCGACGGCGCTGAGCAGCCAGGCCACCCAGTCGCCCCGCCAGACCAGGTCGACGGTGTCCAGCACCGCGTGCAGGGCCGCGTTGACCGCGAACCCCAACGCCAGCCCCGGGACCGGTCGGTCGGTGTCGGTGGCGACGCCGACCAGCCAGACCAGCCCGGCGAGCAACCCGGCGGTGGCCACCCAGAGTTGCGTACGCCCGCCGGGAGCGGCGGTGAGCGTGAGCCGGGCGACGGCGAGCGCGACAGCGGCGACGACCGTGACCGGGCGGGCTCCGACTCGGCGGACCACGGCGGGTGCGCCCATCGCGAGCACGAACCAGCCGAGGGCGAACGCTCCCATCAGCTCGGCGGGGGTGGACGCCGCCTGACCGAAGATGGTGATGATGCCGGGCAGCCAGACCCGCAGCACGTCGATGAGGAGGAGCACGCCCAGCGCGAGCGTCCCGGTGGTGAGCTGGCGGTAGCGCACCGGCGCCCCATTTCCCGTCGACGGGCCGGCGGAGGGGGGCCGGCACGGCGATTCTGCGCGAGCCAGCCAACCGGGTCAACGGTCCCGAGTACGCCGAACGACCACCCCGGTACGCCGCAAGGGCGCCCACCCACGGGTGGACGCCCTTGCGGTGCGGCTCGGTCAGCGCTTGCTGGCCGCCTTCTTGGCCGGAGCCTTCTTCGCCGCCGTGCTCTTGCTCGCCGCCGCGGTGGTCTTCTTCGCCGCGGTCGACCGGGTCGCGGCGGTGGTCTTCTTCGCCGCGGTGGTCTTCTTGCTGGCGGCCGTCTTGGTCGCCGTGGTGCTCTTGCTCGCCTTGGCCGGGGCGGTCTTCTTGCTGGCGGCCGTCTTGGTCGCCGTGGCGGTCTTGCTCGCCTTGGCCGGGGCGGTCTTCTTACCGGCCGCCTTGGCCGTGGTCGCCTTGGTGCCCGTCGCCTTCGCGCCGGCCGCCTTCGTGCCAGTCGCCTTGGTGCCGGCCGCCTTGGCCGTGGCGGCGCTGGCGGCGGTCTTCTTCGCCGCCGCCGTGGCCTTCGGCACCTTGCCGCTGGCCACCATCTCCTTGAACCCGGCGCCGGGGCGGAAGGTCGGGACTGACGTCTTCTTGACCTTCACCGCCTCGCCGGTACGCGGGTTGCGCGCTGTTCGCGCGCCACGCACACGCTTTTCGAATGCTCCGAATCCGGTGATCGCCACCTTCTCGCCCTTGGTGACCGCCGCCTGGACCTCGGTGAGGACCGCGTCGAGCGCGGCCGTCGCCATCTTCCGGTCCCCCAGGCGAACGGCGAGCGCCTCGATGAGCTCGGCCTTGTTCACGACTTCCTCCCGATTGTGCAACTGACTCGTCGCGAGCCATTCTGCGCGCACGGTATGCCCTGTGCTGCCGGGACACAAACATTCGGTAGAAAAAAGCCCTTGTGTCGTAACGGATTCACCCCCACCGGTTGGACCGATGGGGGTGAAATCCGCTGTGCGAGCGGCCTAACGGCTATGCCACGGAGGGCAGGAAGGGCAGTCGGCGCGCCTCGTACGAGTCGATGTCGGCGGCGTGCCGGAGGGTGAGTCCAATGTCGTCGAGGCCCTCCAGGAGGCGCCAACGGCTGAAGTCGTCCAGCGGGAACGACCAGCTCGCGTCCCCCGCCCGGAGCTGGCGGGCGGTCAGGTCGACGGTCACCGGAGTGGTCGGATCCGCCTCGACCAGGCCCCACAACTCTTCGACGGCTTTCAATTCCAACTCGACCGGCAACAGACCTTCCTTGAGCGCGTTGCCGCGGAAGATGTCGCCGAAGCGCGGCGCCACCACCGCCCGGAAGCCCCAGTCCCGTAGCGCCCAGACGGCGTGCTCCCGGGAGGAGCCGGTGCCGAACTCCGGGCCGGCGATGAGGATCGACGCCCCGGAATAGTTTTCATCGTTGAGCACGAATGACGGATCTTCCCGCCAGGCGCTGAACAACCCGTCGGCGAAGCCCGTCCGGGTCACCCGCTTGAGGTACACGGCGGGGATGATCTGGTCGGTGTCCACGTTGGACCGGCGCAGCGGCACGGCGGTGCCGGTGTGGGTGGTGAACTTGTCCATCTCGTCGGTCCCTTCTACAGGTCGGCGGGGGCGGCCAGCCGGCCGACCACAGCGGTGGCGGCGGCCACCGGCGGCGAGACCAGGTGGGTACGCCCACCCCGGCCCTGACGGCCCTCGAAGTTGCGGTTCGAGGTGGAGGCGGAGCGCTCGCCCGGCTTCAGCGTGTCCGGGTTCATGCCCAGACACATGGAGCAGCCGGCGAACCGCCACTCCGCCCCGGCGTCGGCGAAGACCTTGTCCAGCCCCTCGGCCTCGGCGGCCTCGCGGACGGCGGCGGAGCCGGGCACCACGAGCATCCGGACGCCGTCGGCGACGCGGTGACCCCGCAGCACGTCGGCTGCGGCCCGCAGGTCCTCCAGTCGGCCGTTGGTGCAGGAGCCCACGAAGACCACGTCGATGGGCAGCTCCCGCAGCGGGGTGCCGGGGCGCAGGTCCATGTACTCCAGGGCCCGGCGGGCGGCGGTGCGCTCCGAGTCGGTGGTGAACTCCTCCGGGTCCGGCACCGGGGCGCTCAGCGGGGCGCCCTGCCCGGGGTTGGTGCCCCAGGTGACGAACGGAGTGATCTGGCTGGCGTCCAGGGTCACCTCGGCGTCGAAGCGCGCGCCCTCGTCGGTGGGCAGCGTCCGCCACCACGCCACCGCCGCGTCCCAGTCCGCGCCCTGCGGCGCGTTCGGTCGACCCTTGAGGTACGCGAAGGTGGTCTCGTCCGGCGCGATCATGCCGGCCTTGGCGCCCCACTCGATGGACATGTTGGCGATGGTCATCCGCCCCTCCATGGAGAGGGCTCGGATCGCCTCGCCGCGATACTCGACGATGTGCCCGCGACCGCCGCCCGTGCCGACCTGCGTGATCAGCGCGAGCACCAGGTCCTTGGCGGTCACGCCGGGCGCGAGGCGGCCGGTGACGTTCACGGCCATCGTCTTCGGCCGGCTCTGCGGCAGCGTCTGGGTGGCCAGCACGTGCTCCACCTCGCTGGTGCCGATGCCGAAGGCGAGCGCGCCGAACGCGCCGTGGGTGGCGGTGTGCGAGTCGCCGCAGACGATCGTCAGGCCCGGCTGGGTGAGACCGAGCTGCGGGCCGATCACGTGCACGATGCCCTGGTTGTCGTCACCGAGCGGGTGCAGCCGCACCCCGAACTCGGCGCAGTTGCGGCGCAACGTCTCAATCTGCGTACGCGACGTGGGGTCCGCGATGGTGAGCAGGTCACCACGGCGGAGGCGGAACGCCGGGTCGGCGTACCCGGTCGGGGTGTTGTGGTCCTCGGTCGCGAGGGTCAGGTCGGTACGTCGCACCCGGCGCCCGGCGAGCCGCAGCCCGTCGAACGCCTGCGGGCTGGTCACCTCGTGCAGCAGGTGCAGGTCGATGAAGAGCAGGTCCGGCTCACCAGCGGCGGACCGTACGACGTGCGCGTCCCAGACCTTCTCGGCCAGGGTCCTCGGCTCAGGAGTGACTCCCACCATCTGGACATCCTAAATTCTGGGAGGTAAGTTTCGGCTTGTGGGACACAGTATGAGCGGTGTCGGCGTTCTCGACAAGGCGGTGGTCATCCTGGCCGCCTGCGTGGACGGCGCCAGCCTGGCCGAACTCGTTGAACGCACCAAGCTGCCCCGAGCCACAGCACATCGGCTGGCACAGGCACTGGAGATCCACCGGATGCTGGTCCGGGACACCCAGGGCCGATGGCGACCAGGGCCCCGCCTGGGTGAGTTGGCCAACGCCGCACCGGACGTTCTGCTCACCGCGGCCGAGCCGTTGCTGGCCGCGCTGCGCGACGCCACCGGCGAGAGCGCGCAGCTCTACCTGCGCCGCGCCGACGAGCGGATCTGCGTGGCGGCGGCGGAACGCGCCAGCGGGCTACGGGACACCGTTCCGGTCGGCTCGGTGCTGCCGATGACGGCCGGCTCCGCAGCCCAGATCCTGCTCGCCTGGGAGCCGCCGGAGGCGGTGATGCCGCTGCTGCCGCGGAGCAAGTTCACCGGCCGCACCCTCGCCGAGGTACGCCGCCGGGGCTGGGCGCAGAGCGTCGCCGAACGGGAGGCCGGTGTGGCGAGCGTCTCCGCCCCGATCCGCGACCGCACCGGCCGGGTGATCGCCTCGGTCAGCATCTCCGGCCCGATCGAACGCCTCGGCCGCCGCCCCGGCGAACGCCACGCCATGGCCGTAGTAAGAGCCGGCCAACGCCTATCCGGCCTCTAACCCGCCCTCCCCCCGCCCCTGCCCCCAGCCCCACCCCCCGCTCCCGGTGATCAAGAAGTTTGCGTCACGACACGCCGGAGGC
>NZ_JBEXHP010000151.1:0-11070 GCF_040607895.1 Micromonospora sp. NPDC005220 | reverse complement strand
CGCACGCATCCGCAGCGAACGCCAACACCGCTGGGGACAGCCGACCACGAAAGCCGCCTAACCAACCCCGCGAACGTTTGTGGTCACGGCACTAGCGAGCTTTCGTCGTCTCGACCCGGGCGATGAGCTGCTTGAGTCGCATGATCTCCTCGGTGAGCGCGATGTCGCCCGCCGCCGTGAGCGTGATCCAGGTTCGGCCACGTCGGCCGGCGTAGCCCTTCTCGACCTCGACCAGACCGGCCGACTCCAGAACACCGAGATGCTGGGACAAGTTGCCGGCGGTCAACTGCAACTCGGTGCGGAGAAAGCCGAACTCCGCCCGCCGGGCCTCGTGCACGATGGTGAGGATGCCGAGCCGTACCCGCTGGTGCACCAGGTCGTCGAGGCCGGTGACCGGATGCGCCGGCGTGGTCTCGTCAGGACCGGTCACCGGGACCGCTGCCGACGTTGCGCAAGTGCGAAACCGGCACTGCCCAGCAACAGCACGCCACCGCCGATGACCAGCATCGGCACGAACTGCCACTGGCTACGGGCTTCCCAGCCGAGGTCGATCGGCACCAGCACCACGGCGAGGTACAGCAGGGTGAACAGCAACAGGGCGAGGTGCCGCTCCAACCAGGCCAGCACGAGCAGGGCCACCCCGATCGCGCCGGCCGGTCCGAGCAGTCGGAACAGGACCTCAGCGAAGGCGGGTGGTGGCTGAACCGTCCGACCGTCGAAGATCCAGCCCGCTGCGCCGGCGTTGACGGCGACGGCGAGCACCACCAGCAGCGTGACACCGGTGAGGACGTACGGCACCACCCGGGCGTCCACACCCCGGGCTCGGGCCACTCGCACGTAGCCGGCGGCGATCACCACATACCCCAGAACCAGGGCGGCCAGCCAGTAGAACTCCGCGACCGGGAACCATGCTTCGCACACCTGAGCGCCGTCGATCGTCTGGCAGTTGCTGACGTGCGGGTCGCCCAACAGGTAGGCAGGGATCGCCCCGAAGGTCACCAGGGCCAGCACGAGCAGCGGCAACCATGTGACACGCTGGACAATTCGGACGCGGCGCGTGAGGCCGCGCAGATCCATGAGGAGGCGGCGGGGGTCACCGCCGGTGGGAAACGCCTGTGAAGTCATGCAGATAGGTTTCCATAACAAACCAATTGGCGCTAGTGACTTTGCGGCCTGGAGCGAGGCGAAGAGCAGGTGGAGACCCTCGGTCAGGGTCGGGTAAGTGAGGATCGCGTCCCGCAGAGCGGTCCACGGCATCCCGGCGAGCATGGCCAGCGTCACCCGCGGCGCGCCGTCGGGCTCCACCGCGGCTGCACGGCGGCCAGCCCAGCCCGCCAGGCGCGGCGACCCGGTTCGGCACGGAATTCGCCCGTGCCACCGCCCGCAGCTTGATCAAGTGATGAGAAGTAGGTCTCCGGACCGTCTACGACCTACTTTTCATCACTTGATCACCGCTGGTCCGCGACGCCGGCGACCCACGGCGAGCCCAGTAAGGGATCATTGGTGGATGCCCGACAACCCGCTGCAGTTCCGCGCACGGGTCCGCCATCAGCCGGATCGGTCGTACGCGGTGCTGGTCGAAGGACCTGACGGGGAGGTGCTGGTCGGCACCACCGGCAGCCTGCGGGAGGTGCGCAGCGTGGCACGCCAGGGTGCGGCCCGCCTGTTGGGCGTGCCGGCGGATCAGACCGCCAAGATTCACCTGGACGTGGTGATCCCTCAGCCGCCGTATGGGCGCGACGGGCAGTGGGTGCGCATCGTCTCGGCTGACGAGTCCACCGTCGCGGAATCCGTCGACCTCGGTCGGGCTGGCCAAGCACACTGGTTCGGCCACGAGGGCGCCTGGTTCGTCACGGTGGCCGGCTCCGGCACAGCCATCTATCCCAGCGAGCACCTCGACTTCGCCCCCGTCCTCACCAATGAGGAGGTCGACGAGCTGCGGAGGTACCTCGCTCGGTCAGCCCAGCCGCCCTCCTGAGTGGCTGAGGCGCGACCGGGCGGTCGGCCCGGGCCCGCGCGGATTCGCTCCGGGCCCGGGTGCGACCGCTGCTGAGGTCAGTGTCGGGCGGCGCCGTTCTCACTGGCCGGCTGCCCGAAGGCCAGGAACGGCACGGGCGTCGGCGCGTCCGTGCCGATGTGCCGAGGAAACGTCGGCTCGGCGTCGTCGGCGCTCGCCTCCCGGGCTGCCGTACGGTCGGGCGTCGTCGACTCGTCCGGCACCGCCGGCGCGCTGCCGTGCTCGCCGTCCGTCTGCTCGGCCGGCGGGGCCCAGTCGCCGTTCACCTGCTCGGCCGGGGTCCGGTCGCCGTTCATCTGCTCGGCTGGGGCCTGGTCGACGGGGCCACTGTCGACCGGGGCGCGGTCGGCAGTGGCGCGATCGGCGTCCGCGTCGTCCAGGGTGGGCCGCTCGGCGGGGTGCCGGTCGACGCCGACGCGGTCGCCGGTGAGCCGTTCGACGCTCACCCTCTCGGGGGTGGGTCGGTCGGCGCTGGAACGGGAACCCACCATCGGGTATTCAGCGGTGTCCGTACCGCCGGCTGCCGCGGCCATGACCGCGGCGGCGGCGAGGTCGGCCACCCGCTTCGCCTCCCGCTGTACGCGGGCGCGGACCTCCTTGGCGTGCCGCTCGGCGGAGTCCCCGGCGCGGCGGGCCTCGTCCAGCCGGGCGCTCTCGGCGGTCAGGTCCCGGCGGACCTCATTGAGCCGCTGCTGCATCCGGGACAGCTCGTTCTCCAGCGCCTCGCCCTCCTGGCGGATCTCGGCGAGCTGCTGGCGGCCGGTGTCCAGCTCGGCGTGCAGCTCGGCGGCCTCCTGCCGGCGTTCCTCAAGCTCCTTCTGCAGCGCGGCGAGCTGCTGCTGCTGGCTGGCGGCCTGCTCGTCGGCGCGGTTGCGCAGCTCGGTCACGTGCTGCTGCGCCTCGGCCAGCAGCGCGGCGATCTGCTGCTCGGTCGCGCTGCGCTGCTCGGCCAGCTCCTGTTCGGCGGCGGCCTGCTGTTCGGCGATGTCCTGTTCGGCGGCGGTACGCCGTTCGTTGACCTCTCGCTCCACGTTGGCCTGCCACTGGGCCATCTCCTGCTGGTTCTTGGCGCGGGCCGACTGGAGTTCCTGCTGGATCTGGGTACGGGCCGACTTCATCAGCGCGTCGGCGGCCACCCGGGTCTGGTTGAGCTGCTGCGCGCTCTGCTCGGTGATTCGCTTGGCCTCGTGCTGGGCGCGCTCGTGCGCGGCCTCACCGTCGGCCCGCAACTGCTCGGCGTGCTCGCGGATCGCGGTCAACTCGGCCTCGGCCAGCGTGCGCCGCTCCTCGTAGGCCTGCTCCTGCTCGGTTCGCCGGGCGGCCAGCTCCTCGGACAGGTCCTGACGTGCCTGCGCGGCCCGCTCCCGGGTGTCGGCGAGAATCCGCTCAGCTTCGCTGCGCAGCTCGTTCGCCCGGTCGGTGGCCGACTCGGTGATGATCCCGGCCTGCTTCTCGGCGAGTGCCATGATCTCGCCGACCATCGGGCCCAGATCGTGGAACGAGGCGCGGTCCACCTGCACGGGTTGCTCCTGAAGTTCGGCCAGTTCGGCGCGCAGTCGCTGCACCTCGGCGGTCAGCTCACGGACGCGGACAGCGGAGCGCCCGTGCTCTCCGCTCAGCATCGCGATCTGACCGTCGAGCTGCTCCAGGTGCCGGTCCACCTGGCGTTTGTCATATCCGCGCAGGGCGAGCTCGAAGCTCGGCCGGGAGGCCGCATCGTCGCGTGCTGCGTGCGGCTCAGCGCCGATGGACATGCACCATCCTCCGTACGATCGGGGCGTCAGGGTCGGCGGTCGCCTGCCCCGCGGGCCGTCAGTGTGGCGCAACGCTACCGCCGAGCGGACCGCATGCGAAGTCCTGCCCCAACACCTCTCACGTTGCCGCCCCGCGTTCCCCCGTTCCCGCGCCGATCAGGGACTCGTGGTGCCGGAAAGGTGGTGCTCCACCACCTTTGTCATCCAGCACCACTCCATGATCGACGCAGGTCAACGGGGGAGACGCGGATCGACGTGGCAGACGCGGGTCAGCGTCGGCGGGCGACCAGGACCGCGTCGTGGAGGGTGATCTCCTCGCCGTCGGGGTTGGTGGCGGGGCGGGAGCGTTCCTCCGCCGTCAGCACCTCCCAGCGGGCCGGGTCCAGATCGGCGGCCACGTCCTGCGCGGTGTACATCATGTCCGGCATGTGCATCCGGTGCGCCGACCCCCACAGGTCCGACGGGTGGTGCCCGACGATCAGCAGGACGCCGCCCGGTGCGACCGCCGCGGCCAACCGGCCGAACAACTCCCGCCGCTGCTCCGGGGGCAGGTGCATGAACTGCGCGGACACCAGGTCGTACGCCTCCTCGGTGGGCGGCTTGTCCCGCAGGTCGGCGTGGGTGAACTCGATCCGGTCGCCGACGCCAACGCTCTCTGCGTTCGCGGCGGCCCGGCTCAGCGCCGTGCTGGAGATGTCCACCGCCGTCACCTGCCAGCCACGCTCGGCCAACCACACCGCGTCGGCGCCCTCGCCGCTGCCCACGTCGAGCGCGCGCCCCGGGGCCAGGTCGGTGACCTCGGCGACCAGCTGCGGGTTCGGTCGGCCACTCCACACCGAGGGGCGGGACTGGTAGCGCTCCTCCCACGCCGGCTCCTCGAACGTCGTGGCCACCAACTGCCGGTACGCGGCCACCGCGTCGCGGGTCTCCTCGGCGATGAGATCAGCGTTGATCGCCGCCGCCGCGTTCAGCCCCGCCCCGGCAGACGTGATCACCTGACCGCGGATGTCGGCCACGTTGCCCGCCACCCAGACACCCGGGACGGTGGTCGCGCCGGTGCCGTCGGACGGGATCTGGGCGCCGATCACGTGCTCACCCATCGTCACCTCCTCCGGGACCAGCCCCAGCCCCACCAGCAGGTCGGCGCGGGGAGTCAGCCGCGTCGCCACCACGATCGCGTCGAGTGCCACCACCCGGCCGTCGGCGAGTCGTACCCCGGTCAGCGCGTCGTCGGTCACCTCCACCGCGGCGACCGGGCCGGGCACCACCGCGATGCTGCGGGCGGCGAGTCGCTCGGCGGTCTCAGCGTCCGGCGCCGGGGAGTCGTGCAGCAGGAGCAGCACGCTGGGGCTCCACTGTCGCCACATTTCGGCCTGGTGCACGCTCAGCGGGCTGGTTGCCAGCACGCCGATCCGTCGGTCCCGAACCTCCCAGCCGTGGCAGTACGGGCAGTGCAGCACGTCGCGTCCCCACCGCTGGGCCAGGCCGGGCACGTCGGGCAGCTCGTCGGTCAGACCGGTGGTCACCAGCAGCCGGCGGGCCCGCACGGACGCCCCGCCGTCGAGGCTCAGCCGGAACCCGTCGTCGTCCCGGGTCGCGGACGCCACCCGACCGGTGCGGAACTGCCCTCCGTACCCGGCCACCTCGGCCTGTCCGACCGCGAGCAGCTCGCCCGGCGGCGTCCCCTCCCGGCCCAGGTAGTTGTGTATCCGGTCGGCCGGCGCGTTCCGCGGCTCACCGGAGTCGATCACCAGCACCGACCGGCGGGCCCGGCTCAGCGCCAGGGCGCCGCTGAGCCCGGCGGCGCCGCCGCCCACCACCACCACGTCGTAGTTCTCGTCCACTGGTTATCTCCCTCTTGCTCCGTCGGCTGCGCCCACCATCCGTCGCCGCCGGCAAGGTGGCAACTATCCTTGCCGTTATGGCAAACGAGGACAGCGTCGCGCTGGCGGCCGTCGGCGCCCGGCTGCGTGCCCTACGTCACCAACGCGGGATCACGCTGACCCAGCTCGCCGACCTGACCGGCATCTCGGTGAGCACCCTGTCCCGGCTGGAGTCCGGTAGCCGCCGGCCCACCCTGGAGCTGCTGCTCCCGCTGGCAGGGCCTACCAGGTGGCGCTCGACGAACTGGTCGACGCCCCGGCCACCGGCGACCCTCGGGTACGCCCCAAACCGATCGTCCGGCACGGCGTGACGTACCTGCCGTTGACCCGCCGGCCGGGCGGTGTCCAGGCGTTCAAGCAGATCTTCCCGCCGGACCCGTCCGCCGGAGGCCGGATCCCGCAGGTCCACGAGGGGTACGAGTGGCTCTACGTGCTCTCCGGCCGGCTCCGTCTGCTGCTCGGCGACCGGGATCTGACGCTGACCCCGGGCGAGGTGGCCGAGTTCGACACCCGCGTTCCGCACCTCTTCTTCAACCCCGGCCCCGGCACCGCCGAAGCCCTCAGTCTCTTCGGGCCGCAGGGGGAGCGGCTGCACGTCCGCGCACGCCCGGCCGCGCCCGACACATCCGCCACACCAGCCGATCGCTGATCAACTCGGATTCCGTGAAATCGGGCCATCCCCGCCATCGGGACACCCCGATATCAGTGACCTCGTGTCGATCAAGGGCAAGACCTCCGATCCGCCGGGACGGGCATGACGGGCTCGTCGGTGCGAGGATGGCGTGATGATCGATGCGGCATCCCGCCACCGGACCGACCGGATCGAGCACCGTGACATCGTCGTCAACGAGGTCCCGGGTTTCCGTCCGCTGACGTTGGATCTTGTCGTGCCGGTGGAGGCACCCCGACCGGCCCCGGTCCTGGTGTGGATCCACGGTGGGGCGTGGCTGTTCGGCTCGCCCAAGCAGCCGCCGGAGTGGCTCATGGAGGCGGATCCGTTCACCGCCGCCATCCGGGCCGGGTTCGCGGTCGCCTCCGCGCAGTACCGGCTCAGCGGCGAGGCGCACTTTCCCGCGCAACTCGACGACGTCAAGGCGGCGGTGCGCTGGCTACGCCGACAGGGCGACACGGTTGGCGTGGACCGCGAGCGGATCGGGGTGTGGGGCGAGTCGGCCGGTGGGCATCTGGCCTCGATGGTCGCGCTGACCGGGGACGACCAGGACGACAGCCGTGTGCGGGCCGCGGTCTGCTGGTACGCGCCGTCGAACCTGCTGACCATTCAGTCGCAGGCCCATCCGGCCGGGACGATCGACCACGACGCGGCCGACTCGCCCGAGTCCCTGCTGATCGGCGCCCCATTGGCCGGGAACCCGGAGCTGGGCCGGGCGGCCAGCCCGATCACCTACGTCACCGAACAGGCTCCGCCCATGCTGCTGATCCACGGCGAGCAGGACCTGATCGTGCCGGCCGGCCAGAGCGAGGAGCTTGCCGCGGCGTTGAATGCTGCGGGTGCCGAGGTCGAGCTGTCGGTGGTGCGGGGAGCCGACCACTGTTTCGTCGGAATGCCGCTGGAGCCGCTGATCCGCGACAGCCTGGCGTTCTTCACGCGAGTCCTGACCGGCTAATGGCCTCTTCCAGCAGAGTCGTCGGCAGCCCCTATCGGGGTCTATGTAGCGGACGTGTTGTAGTGATCGAGCGTCGCCTTGGAGGTCGACGCGTCTCGAAAGACAAGTTCCCACGGACCGGTGTTTACGTCCATGTCCTTGCCAAAGCCGATCCATTTCCCGGCCATTCGACGGCCGGTCGGCTCGGCTATGAGTTGGATCGCTCCGTGGTATCTGGCGCCCCGGTAGTAGCCCGTGGAGTCGGTCTGCTCGACCCATGTGCCGGTGACGACGGCACCGTCCACGGTCAGGTCCAGCGAGAGAGACGATGACGCCGATCCGGGCAGGCTGCGCGCGGTCAGCCGATCGCCGTGTTGAAGCAGGACCACGAAGTGTTGTCCGGCGAAGGAGTCTCGCCGCCCGCTGGAGTAGTACTGGTAGCGGCTGAGCCACACCCCTTCGTACGACCGGTGGGCCGTGGTGGGCTTGGTCGTCGGCGTGGGTGTGGCCAGGCTGGACACGGGAGATGTCAGGTCGTGGCCGCCGTGCTCGTCGTCGGCGACATGCCCGCCGGGCACCGAGGCGAAGCCCAACAGCGAGATGGGCAGCCCGGTGACGACTTCCAGCGCGCGGGCGTAGACAGGGCGCGGCGCAGCGATCGCGCCAGACTCCCACCGCTGGACGAGTCTCTTGTTGGCGTCGTTGGGCTCGCCGACGCGGTGGCCGGCGGCTTGGAGCGCGCGAGCGAAGTCGTCCTGGCTCATGCGCATGCCGGTGCGGACGGCGCGCAGGGCGGTGTTGGGGGCGGCCATGACTGCCACCATAGCGAGATGTCGCCTCAATGTCGCCAGCAAAGTGGCCTGATTGTCGGCTCTTGTGCCGTCGCAGCAGGTGACGTCCCGACGTCACTGTGGATCCGCGACGGTCGGCATGCCGCCGCTTTCTACTGGCGGAGGTGGGGATGCCGGGTAAGGGCGACGAGCCGTCGGTGAGCCGTAGCGAGCAGATTCAGGCAATAGAGCGGGAAGCGGCGAAGCGGCGGCTGTTGGCCGAGGCGGAGGCGGATCGGATTCCGGTGGAGGAGACGACCCAGGCCATACCGGATCGGCGGTGGCGTCGTGGGCAGCATTGAGTTGTTGCCGGTGGGGCGGCGGGTGGCGTACTGGCGCGGTCGGCGGAAGCTGTCGCAGCAGGTGTTCGCCGACCGGCTCGGTAAGTCGAAGAGCTGGGTCGACAAGGTCGAGCGTGGCGTCCGGTCGCTGGATCGGCTGTCCACGCTTCAGGAGATCGCACGCGTGCTGCGTATCGACACCGCAGTTCTGGTCGGTCGGGATGTCGCGCCGGTCGGGGCTGCGGGTCGCGTCGAGGGCGTGGATCGGATCAGGGCGGCGCTGTCCCGGTACGACATCCCGTTGGGCAAGCCGGCGGGCCGTCCGGTGGTGCCGGCGGACCGGATGCTGCGGGATGTGGGGTATGCGTGGACGACGTTCCAGTACGCCCGCTACCCGCAGCTGGCCAACCTGGTGCCGGACCTGCTCACCCATGCGCAGCGCACGCATGCCGAGACTCCGATGTCGGGTCGGGTGCCGCTGGTCGAGGCGTACCGGATCACTGCCGCTCTGCTGATCAAGCTCGGCGACGCCGAGTTGGCGTGGCTGGCCGTGGATCGGGCGATGCTCGCCGCCACCGGCGACCGGGAGTTGGTGGCCGCCGCAGCCGTACATCTCGGCCAGGTGTTACGCGCGTTCCGCCGGACGCCGGACTGGGCGATGGTCAGGGTGGACGGCGGTGAGTCGACAGACGCATAGCCTCATGTCGATTTAGTCCAACGAAGATCAGGTCGCGTGGGCTTCGAACTGTGCGCGCCGTACCTCCGTGTTTATGATCGACAGCCCCGACCGGGGGACCCCGACATGGCCGATCGGTTCGGCCCGGAGCAGAGGTGAGGTGCGCGACGGTGATCCGCGAGGCGTACGCCTGCTGGGTGCGCGAGCCCGGTGCGGCCGAGATCCGGCCGGTGTCGCTGACCGCCCCGGGCCCCGACGAGGTGCTGGTCCGGGCCAGTTACTCCGGGGTCAGCCGGGGCACCGAGACGCTGGTCTTCGCCGGCCGGGTGCCCACCGACCAGTACGCCGCGATGCGCGCGCCGTTTCAGGAGGGCGACTTCCCGGGCCCGGTGAAGTACGGCTACCTCAGCGTCGGCGTGGTCGAGCAGGGCCCGCCGGAGCTGCTCGGGCGGACGGTGTTCTGCCTGCACCCGCACCAGAGCGCGTACGTGGTGCCGGTGAGCGCGGTGGTGCCGGTGCCGGAGGGGGTGCCGGCTGCCCGGGCGGTGCTCGCCGGCACGGTGGAGACCGCCGTCAACGCGTTGTGGGACGCGGCGCCGCTGGTCGGTGACCGGGTCACCGTGATCGGCGCGGGCATGGTGGGCTGCTGCGTCGCGACGCTGCTGGCCCGGTTCCCCGGTGTGCAGGTCGAGTTGGTCGACACCGACGCGCGCCGGGCCGGCGTGGCCGGGGCGCTCGGCGTCGACTTCGCCAACCCGGCCGACGCCCGCGGCGACCGGGACCTGGTGGTGCACGCCAGCGCCACCGCCGCCGGCCTGCAACAGGCACTGGACCTGCTCGCGCCGGAGGGCACTGTCATCGAGTTGAGCTGGTACGGCGACCGCCCGGTGCAGGTGTCGCTGGGCCGATCGTTCCACTCCGGCCGACTCACCGTGCGGAGCAGTCAGGTTGGCATGGTGGCGCCCGCCCGACGGGGACGGCGCAGCTACGCCGACCGACTGGCGCTCGCCCTGGACCTGCTCGACGACCCGGCCTTCGACGCGTTGATCACCGGCGCGTCCCGGTTCGCGGAGCTGCCCGACGTGCTCGCCCGACTCAGCTCGGGCGAGCTGCCCGCCCTCTGCCACCTCATCACCTACGACGACGGGGAGTGACAGTGTTCAGCGTGACCGTTCGGGATCACATGATGATCGCCCACAGTTTCCGGGGCGAGGTGTTCGGGCCTGCCCAACGCCTGCACGGGGCCACGTTCGTGGTGGACGCGACGTTCCGCCGGCCCGACCTGGACGCCGACGGGATCGTGGTGGACATCGGCCTGGCCACCGAGCAGCTGCGGGCCGTGCTGGCCGAGCTGACCTACCGCAACCTCGACGACGAGGCGGCCTTCGCCGGGGTGAACACCACCACCGAGGTCCTGGCGCGCACTGTCGCGGACCGACTGGCCGACCGGGTGCACGCTGGTGAGCTGGGCGCGGGGGCCCGCGACCTGACCGGCATCACGGTCACCCTGCACGAGTCGCACATCGCCTGGGCGAGCTACGAGCGGTCACTGTGACCGATGCGGGCCGGGCGGTGCATGTCGTCCTGCCCGGTGACATCGATGACCCGGCGACGCCCAGCGGCGGCAACTCCTACGACCGGCGGATCTGCGCCGGGCTCGGCGAGCGCGGCTGGTCGGTGCACGAGCATCCGGTGCCCGGTGGGTGGCCGTACCCCGAACCCGCCGACCGGGCGGCGCTGGGCGCGGTGCTCGCCGCCGCGCCCGACGACGCCGTGGTGCTGGTCGACGGCCTGATCGCCTCGACCGTGCCGGACCTGCTCGCCCCGCACGCCCGCCGGCTGCGCCTGGTGCTCCTGGTGCACCTGCCGTTCGACGACGAGGCGGAGGCCCGCGCGCTGGCCACCGCGCGGGCCGTCGTCACCACCAGCGAGTGGACCCGGCGCACCCTGATGGCCCGGCACCCGACGCTCGCCGAGCGGATCCGGGAGCCTCGCCGAGGAGTTGGCCGCGCGTGGGCACGAGGT
>NZ_JBEXHP010000150.1:0-11471 GCF_040607895.1 Micromonospora sp. NPDC005220 | reverse complement strand
CGGACGGACGAGGCCGCGCAGCACGGCCGGCAGCGTGTCGCCGCGCGAGCGCCAGGCGTCCGGGTCGAGGCGGGCCGGTAGCAGGCAGGGCGGCGCGTCCGGGGCGGTGGCCGCGTCGAACAGGGCGAGGGCGGTGTCGAGGTCGAGTGGCAGGACGCCGGAGCGGGCGAGGCGGGCCCGGGCGGTGGCGTCGAGACGGCCGGCCATGCCGTCCGGGTCGTCCCAGACACCCCAGGCGAGGGAGTGACCGGGTAGCCCGGCCGCCCGGCGGTGCTCGGCGAGCGCGTCGAGGTAGGCGTTGCCGGCCGCGTAGGGCGACTGGCCGGCGGCGCCGAGCACCGCGGCGGCGGAGGAGAACAGCACGAAGGCGGTGAGCGGTCGGTCGCGGGTGAGTTCGTGCAGGTGGCGGGCACCGTCCACCTTGGCGCGGAGTACCCGGTCCAGGTGCTCGGGGGTGACGCTGGCCAGCACGGCGTCCTCCACCACCCCGGCGGCGTGCACGACACCGCGCAGCGGGCGGTCCGGCGCAACGCCACCGAGCAGCGCGGCGAGCGCGTCCCGGTCGGCCACGTCGCACGCGACCACCCGCACCTCGGCGCCGAGCGCGGACAGCTCGGCGGTGCTCCCTCCGTCGTCCCCGGAGCGGCCGACCAGCAGGAGGTGGCGCACGCCGTGCCGGGTCACGAGGTGCCGGGCGACGTGCCGACCGAGCGCGCCGAGGCCGCCGGTGATCAGCACGGTGCCGTCCGGATCCCACGGCCTGCCCGATCCGCCACCGTGCACGGGGACCAGGCGGGGCACGAGGACGACACTGTCGCGGATCGCGAGCTGGTCCTCGCCGGTCGCGGCGAGGAGGCGGCCGAGCGTCTCGGGGGCGACGTCGGCGTCGACGTCGGCGATCACGAAGCGGCCCGGCTGTTCGGCCTGCGCGGCGCGCAACAGCCCCCAGACCGGGGCCGCGTCGAGCCCGCCGACCGGGTCGCCGGCCCGGGCCGCCTGCGCGTCGCGGGTCACGAAGGCCAGCCGGCCGTCGGGCGTGCGCTGGATGATCTCCAGGGCCGCGCGGACGTCGTCGACAGGGTGCACCGCCACGGGCGGTCCGTCGTCGGGGCCGGCCGGCCGGGGCACCCACTCCAGGCGGTACAGCGCGCCCGGTCGCCGCACCGGTCCGGCCGTCGGGAGTGGCCGGGTGACCAGCCGGTCGATGTCCGCGACGGGCCGGCCCGCCGGGTCGGTCATCGAAACTGCCGTGCCGTCTCCGGAGGGGTCCGGGACGAGGTGTACGCGCAGCGCGGTGGCCCCTGTCGCGTGCAGGCGCACGCCACGCCAGGCGAACGGCACCCGTCCGCGGACCGCGTCGGCTCCCTCCGCCAGCGCGGCGAGGCCGCCGGCGTGCAGGGCGGCGTCGAGCAGGGCCGGATGGATGCCGAAGCGGTCGGCGTCGGGGTGCTGCGGCCGCGCGAGAGCGACCTCGGCGTACGTGTGCCCGCCGTGCCGCCAGGCGGCGCGCAACCCCTGGAAGGCCGGGCCCAGGGCGAAGCCGGCCTCGGCGAACAGCGGGTAGTAGTCGTCCACGTCGACCGGCTCGGCGCCCTCCGGTGGCCACACCGGGTCCGGTACGGCGGGCGCGGCAGCCGTCCCGGCCAGCCGGCCGGTGGCGTGCCGGGTCCACGGGTCGCCGGGCGGTCGGGCGTGGACGCTGAACGGGCGCCCGCCGTCCGCCCCGGTGGGCCCGACCCGTAGTTGCAGGGCGACCCGAGCACCGGCCGGCACCGTCAGCGGAACGTCGTGGGTCAGCTCGGCCAGACCCTCGGCGCCGGCCCGGTCGGCGGCGTGCAGCGCCAGCTCGACAACTGCGGTGCCCGGCACGATGATCGTGCCCTGCACGACGTGATCACCGAGCCAGGGCTGGTCCGACACGGACAGGTGGCCGGTGAGCAGCAGGCCACCGTCGTCGGCGACCTCGTCGACGCCGCTGACCAGAGGGTGCCCGCCCCGGCCGGCGGGGGCGGCCGAGAGCCAGTAACGCTCGCGCTGGAAGGCGTAGGTCGGCAACGGCACCGGTGCACGGGCCGGGAGCACCGCCGTCCAGTCCACGTCGACGCCGGCCACGTGCGCCCGGGCCAACGCCGCCACGACGGTCTCCACCTCGTCGCGGCCGCTGCGGGACGACGGCACGTACCGGCCGGCGCGGCCCTGCCCGGACAGCACACCGTCGGGGCCGACCTCCACGAAGGTGGACACGCCGCGCGCAGTCAGCAGGTCGAGCCCGTCGCCGAAGCGGACGGTCTCGCGGACGTGCCGCACCCAGTATTCGGCGGTGAACTCGCGGATCAGGTCGCCGGTCACGTTGGACACCACGGCGATCCGGGGCGGGTGGTACGTGATCCCGGCCGCGACGTCACCGAACTCGGCGAGCATCGGCTCCATGGCCGCGGAGTGGAAGGCGTGCGAGACGTTCAGCCGACGCACCCGGCGGCCCCGGGCGCGCCACCGCTCGGCGGCCGCGCCGACGAGATTCTCGGGTCCGGAGATCACCACCGAGTCCGGGGCGTTGACCGCGGCCACCGGCAGGCCCGCGACCTCGGCCTCGGACGCCTCGATCGCCACCATCGCGCCGCCGGCCGGCAGCGCCCGCATCAACCGGCCACGGGCGGACACGAGGCGGCACGCGTCAGGCAGCGACAGCACGCCCGCGACGTGCGCGGCGGCCAGCTCGCCGATCGAGTGGCCGAGCAGGTAGGCCGGTGTCACGCCCCAGGACTCCCAGAGGCGGCACATGGCGACCTCGAACGCGAACAGGGCCGCCTGCGCGAGGTCGGTGCGGGCCAGGGCCTCGTCGTCGGCGGTGCGCACGTCGTCGGCGTCCAGCAGGGACAGCGCCTCGTCCCAGCTGTGCGCGAAGGTTCCGAAGGTGGCCGCCAGCTCGCGGCCCATCCCGGCCCGCTGCGCGCCCTGGCCGGTGAACAGGAAGGCGAGGTCACCACCGGCGCGGTCCGGCCGGATCACGCCGGGGGCCGTGCCGCCGTCGGCGAGGGCGTCGAGGCCCCGCCGCAGGACCGCCGGGTCGCGGGAGACGATCGCGGCGCGGTGTGCGAGCGCGGCGCGGCCGGTCGCCAGCGTGGCCGCGATCCCCAGCGGCGTCAGGTCGCCCACGTCGTCGAGGAACGCTCGCAGCCGGGCGGCCTGGGCGCGCAACGCCACCTCGGAGTGGGCGGAGAGCAGCCAGGGCGCCGGCAGGTCACCGTCGGGTCCGGTGGCTTCCGACCCGGCCGGGGCCTCCTCCACGATGACGTGCGCGTTGGTGCCGCTCACCCCGAACGACGACACCCCGGCCCGTCGGGGACGCTCGCCCGCCGGCCACGGTGTCGCCTCGGTCAGCAGGCGGACCGCGCCCGCGGACCAGTCCACGTGCGGCGACGGGCGGTCCGCGTGCAGCGTGCGCGGCAGCAGCCCGTGCCGCAGGGCGAGGACCATCTTGATGACGCCGCCCACGCCGGCGGCGGCCTGGGCGTGCCCGATGTTCGACTTCAGCGAGCCGAGCAGCAGCGGCTCGGCCCGGTCGGCACCGTAGGTGGCGAGGATGGCGTCCGCCTCGATCGGGTCGCCGAGGGTGGTGCCGGTGCCGTGCGCCTCGACGGCGTCCACGTCGGCGGGGGTCAGGCGGGCGCTCGCCAGGGCCTCGCGGATCACCCGCTGCTGGGCGAGGCCGTTGGGCGCGGTGAGACCGTTGCTCGCGCCGTCGGAGTTCACCGCGCTGCCGCGTAGCACGGCGAGCACCGGCTGCCCGTCGCGGCGGGCGTCGGCGAGCCGGCGCAGCAACAGGATGCCCGCTCCCTCGGCCCAGGCCGTGCCGTCCGCGTCGGCCCCGAACGCCTTGCACCGCCCGTCCCGGGCCAGCCCTCGTTGCCTGCTGAACTCGACGAACGCGCCCGGCGTCGCCATCACTGTGACGCCGCCGGCCAGGGCCGCGTCGCACTCGCCCTGACGCAGCGACTGCATGGCCAGGTGCAGCGCGACGAGCGACGACGAGCAGGCGGTGTCGATGGTGACCGCCGGGCCCTCCAGCCCCAGCGTGTACGCCACCCGGCCGGAGGCGACGCTGCCGGCGCTGCCCTGGCCGAGGTAGCCCTCGACGTCGGCGGGGGCGACGCCGGCCTGGCTGGCGTACCCGCCGGGGATCAGCCCGGCGAAGACGCCGGTACGGCTGCCCCGCGCCGAGGTGGGGTCGATGCCGGCCCGTTCGAAGGCTTCCCAGGCCACCTCCAGGAAGAGCCGTTGCTGCGGGTCGATGGCGACCGCCTCGCGCGGGCTGATGCCGAAGAAATCCGGGTCGAACAGCGCCGCGTCGTGCAGGAAGCCCCCCTCCCGGGTGTACGTGGTGCCGGCGCGGCCGGGGTCCGGGTCGTAGAGCGCGGCCAGGTCCCAACCTCGGTCGACCGGGAACCCGCTGATTGCGTCCCGGCCCTCGGAGACCAGCCGCCACAGGGCCTCGGGGCTGTCCACGCCGCCCGGGTAGCGGCAGGCCATCGCCACGATGGCGATGTCCGCGCCACCGGCCTCCCCGTCGGCATGCCGCTCGGTGGCCGGCTCGACGGTCGTCGCGCCGGTGAGCAGTGTCGCCAGGTGGGCGGCGAGCCGGGCCGGGGTCGGTTGGTCGAAGACGACGGTGGCGGGCAGCCGCAGCCCGGTGGCGGCGGCGACCCGGTTGCGCAGTTCCAGGGCGGTGAGGGAGTCGAAGCCGAGGCTCTTGAACGGGCGGTCGCCGAGACCGTCCGCGCCGGGGTGCCCGAGAACGGCCGCGGCCTGCGTACGGACCAGGTCGGTGAGGACCCGCGCGCGTTCCGCCTCGGTCAGCGGGCCCAGCCGGGTGGCGAGGTCGCCGCTCGGCGTGGCCGCCGCGCGGGGCAGTTCGCGGCGTCGGGTGGTGAAGCGGGCCGGCACGAGCAGCGCGTCCGGTGCCGTGCTGCCGGCGTCGAACAACCGCAGCCCGTCCGCGACGGACAGCGGGCTGACCTCGGCGCGGGCCAGCCGGTGGCGGTCCAGGTGACCGGTCATCGCGCTGGGCGGTTCCCACAGGCCCCAGGCCAGCGACACGGCGGGCAGGCCGAGGGTACGGCGGTGCGCGGCGAGCGCGTCGAGGAAGGTGTTCGCGGCGGCGTAGTCGGCCTGCCCCGGGGCACCCAGCACACCGGCCGCCGAGGAGAACAGCACGAACGCGGACAGGTCCGCGTCCCGGGTGAGGTCGTGCAGGTGCTGGGCGGCGTCCACCTTGGGGCGCAGCACCCGGTCCAGCCGTTCGGGGGTGAGTTCGGTGACGAGCCCGTCGTCGAGGACACCCGCGGTGTGCACGACGATCCGCAGCGGGTGGGCGGTGGGGATCTGGGCGAGAGCGGCGGCGAGCGCCTCCCGGTCGGCGACGTCGCACGCCACGACGGTCACCTCGGCCCCGAGGGCGGTCAGCTCCTCGGCCAGGCGGTCGGCCGGTCCCCGGCTGAGCAGCAGCAGGTGGCGTACGCCCCAGGCGGTCACCAGGTGCCGGGCGACGATCCCGCCGAGCGTGCCGCGCGCGCCGGTGACCAGGGCGGTGCCCGCCTCCTGGAGCGGCCGGGGAACGGTGAGCACGATCTTGCCGATGTGCCGGGCCTGGCTGAGCTGCCGGAACGCGTCACGGGCCCGACGCAGGTCGACGGCCGTGTACGGCAGCGGGCGCAGCGTCCCGGCCGTGAGGACCGTCAGCAGGATGTCGAGCAGTTCGCCGGTTCGCTCCGGTCCGGCCTCCTTGAGGTCGAACGCCCGGTAGCGCAGCCGGGGGTACTCGGCCGGGTCGCGGATGTCGGTCTTGCCCATCTCGACGAAACGGCCGCCGTCGCGGACCAGCCGCAGCGAGGCGTCGGCGAACTCGTGCGCGAGGCTGTTGAGGACGACGTCCACGCCACGCCCGCCGGTGGCCGCCCGGATGTGGTCCTCGAAGCCGAGGTCGCGGGAGGACGCGATGCGCTCGGCCGGCACCCCCAGTGCCCGGACAGCCGCGTGCTTCGCGGGGCTGGCGGTGGCGTACACCTCGGCGCCGAGCAGGTGGGCCAGTTGGACGGCGGCCATCCCGACCCCGCCAGCGGCGGCGTGCACGAGGACGGTCTCGCCGGGACCGATCCGGGCCAGGTCGACAAGGCCGTAGTAGGCGGTGAGGAAGGCGATCGGCACGGTGGCCGCCTCGGCGAACGACAGGCCGTCGGGGATGCGGGCGAGCAGCCTCCGGTCGGCCACCGATTCCGGGCCGAAGGAGCCGGGGAGCAGGCCGAACACTCGGTCGCCGGGGCGCAGGCCGGTGACGTCGGGGGCGGTCTCCAGCACCACGCCGGCACCCTCGCCGCCCAGGCCGGCCTCTCCCGGTACGGCGCCCAGCGCCACCATGACGTCGCGGAAGTTGAGGCCCGCCGCGTGAACGGCGACACGGACCTGACCTGCGGCCAGCGGCCCCGCCGGCCTCGGGTCGGTGGTCAGCCGCAGGTTCTCCAGGGTGCCCGGCTCGCTGATGTCGAGGTGCCAGGGCGCCGGTGGGATCGGTTCGGCGGTGGCCGGCACGAGTCGGGGTACGAGGACCTCGCCGGCGCGGACGGCGACGTCGGCGTCGGGGCCGGCCTGGATCCGCGCGAGGGCACGGGGCAGCGCGGCGTCGTCGTCCAGGTCGACGTCGTCCAGGTCGACGAGGCCGAACCGTCCGGGGTGTTCGGCGGCGGCGGCCCGGACCAGCCCCCAGAGCGGGGCGGTGACCGGGTCCGGGCGCTCGCACGGACCGGTGGCGACCGCGTGGCCGGTGGTGAGGACCAGACGGGAGGCGGCGAACCGGTCGTCGGCGAGCCAGCCCCGCACCAGCGCGAGCCCGTGGTGCAGCACCTCCCGCACTGTGGCGTGGCGCGGCGGCCCGACGACCACCACCGGCGGCGTCGGGTCGGGCACCTCGGTCAGGTCGCCGACGACCGGCGCGTCGGCGTGCTCCTCCACCGCCGGCACCGGGGTCCACGCCACCCGGTGCAGGGCGTCGACGGCGGGGGCCAGGTCGGCAGGGGCGAACGGGCGCAGAGCCAAGGTGGCGACGGTGGCGACCGGCACGCCGGCGTGGTCGGCGACGTCGATGCCGATCCGGTCGTCGCCGACCCGGTGCAGGCGTACCCGCAGGCCGGTGGCCCCGGCCGCGTGCACCGTGACGCCCCCGAAGGCGAACGGCAGGCGGTCGACGCCGGTCTCCTCCAGGATCGTGCCGGCGCGTACCGCCTGGACCGCCGCGTCGAGCAGCGCGGGATGCAGCAGGTACGAGCCGGCGTTGATGTGCTCGCCCGTGGGCAGGACCACCTCGGCGTACACCTCGTCGCCGAGCCGCCACGCCGCCCGTAGTCCCTGGAACGCCGGCCCATAGTGGAAACCGTCGGCGGCGGCCCGCTGGTAGAAGCCGTCGAGGGCGACGGGGGTGGCGCCGGCCGGCGGCCAGGCGGTCAGCGGGGTGCCCGGCGCGCCGGTCGTGCCGAGCACACCGCTGGCGTGCCGACGCCACGGCCCGTCGGGCGCGTCGGCCTGCGCGTGCACGGTGATCGGGCGGCGTCCGTCCTCGTCGGCCTCGTCCACGCGGATCTGCACCGGCACACCACCGGAGGCCGGCAGCGCCAGCGGGGCCTCCAGGGTCAGCTCGTCCACACCGGCGCAGCCGGTCTGCTCGGCGGCGGTGAGGGCCAGTTCGAGGAACGCCGTGCCGGGCAGCAGGACCGTGTCGCCGACGGCGTGGTCGGCCAGCCACGGGTGGTCCGGCCGGGAGAGCCGGCCGGTGAACAGGCGACCGCCGGTGCCGGCCAGCGGTGTGCTGGTCTCCAGCAGCGGATGGCCGGCGTTCCCGGCGGTCGACGCGCCGGTCAGCCAGTACCGCTCACCCTCGAACGGGTAGGTGGGCAGGGCGACGAGCCGGGCGGCGGCTCCCGCGTACGCGGTGCGCCAGTCGACGGTGAGCCCGTGGGCGTACGCCGTCGCGAGGGAGTCGAGCAGCCGTGGCGGCCCGCCGTCGTCGCGGCGCAGCGTGCCGGTCCCGGGAGCGTCGTCGGGCAGCACCGGCAGTAGGACGGGGTGCGGGCTGATCTCGACGAACACCGTCGGTTCGGCGTCCGCCAGATCCCGCACGACCGGGCCGAAGAGCACCGTCTCGCGCAGGTTGCGGTACCAGTACGTGGCGTCCAGCGTGGTCGGGCCGGCCGGCGTGCCGGTGACCGTGGAGTGCAGCGGCACCGTGCTGGCGCGTGGGGTGATGTCGGCCAGCGCGTGGAGCAGGTCGTCGCGGACGGCCTCCACCTCCGGCGAGTGGGAGGCGTAGTCGACAGGTATCCGCCGGGCGTGGATGTCGTCGGCGGCGCACGCGGCCAGCAGCCGGTCGAGGACGTCCACGGCCCCGGAGACGACTGTCGCGCGGGGGCCGTTGACCGCCGCGATCGAGACGTCGCCACCGAAGCGTTCGGTGACCTCGGCGGCCGGCAGCGACACCGACACCATGCCGCCCCGGCCGGTGCGGTCGGACAGGAGACGGCTGCGTAGCGCCACCACGCGGGCCGCGTCCTCCAGGGACAGTGCACCGGCCACGTACGCGGCGGCGATCTCGCCCTGCGAGTGGCCGACGACGGCGGACGGCTGAACGCCGTACGACCGCCACACCGCGGCGAGGGACACCAGCACCGCGAACAGGGCGGGCTGCACCACGTCGACCCGGTCCAGCGGGCCGGCCAGCACCTCCCGCAGGGACCACCCGGTGTGCGGGCGCAGCGCCTCGTCACACGCCCGCATCTGCGCGGCGAACACCGGCGAGGAGTCCCACAGCTGAAGGCCCATCCCGGTCCACTGGGAACCCTGACCGGGGAAGACGAAGACGGCACGGCGGGTCGTGGCGGCGGTGGCCGGCGCGGTCGCCAGCTCGCCGAGTCGGCGTACCAGCGCGTCCCGGTCGGCGGCGACGGCGACCGCCTGGTACGGCAGCGCGGCCCGTCCGGCGAGGGTGTGCGCCACGTCCCGCAGCGGCGGCGCATCCGGCTCGCCCACGACGGCGGCCAGCCGTGCCGCCTGGGCGTGCAGCGCGGCCTCGCTGCGGGCCGACAGGACGAACGGCAGCGCCTCACCGCCCGGGTCGTCCGACGCCGGTGCCGGCTCCGGCGCCTGTTCCAGGATGACGTGCGCGTTGGTGCCGCTGACCCCGAACGACGAGACACCCGCCCGGCGTGTCCTGCCCGACCAGTCGACAGGTTCGGTGAGCAGCCGCACCGGGCCTGTCGACCAGTCCACGTGTCGCGTCGGCTCGGTGGCGTGCAGGGTGCGGGGCAGCGTCGCGTGCCGCATCGCCAGGGCCATCTTGATGATCCCGCCGACACCGGCGGCGGCCTGGGTGTGCCCGAGGTTCGACTTCAGCGAGCCGAGCCACAGTGGTCGGTCCCGATCCTGCCCGTACGTGGCGAGCACCGCCCGCGCCTCGATCGGGTCGCCGAGGGTGGTGCCGGTGCCGTGCGCCTCGACGGCGTCGACGTCGTCGGGCTCCAGCCCGGCGTCGGCCAGCGCCGCCCGGATGACCCGTTCCTGCGCGGGCCCGCTCGGGGCGGTGAGGCCGTTGCTCGCGCCGTCGGAGTTGACCGCGCTGCCGCGCAGCACGGCGACCACCGGGTAGCCGAGCCGGCGGGCGTCGGAGAGCCGGGCCAGCAGCAGCACGCCGGCGCCCTCGCCGAAGCCGGCCCCGTCCGCGTCGGCCGAGAAGGACCGGCAACGGCCGTCCGGGGACAGCCCCCGCTGCCGGCTGAACTCGGTGAACAGTCGTGGCGTCGCCATGACCGTGACGCCTCCGGCCAGCGCGGTGTCGCACTCGCCCCGGCGCAGCGCCTGGGCGGCCAGGTGCACCGCGACGAGCGAGGACGAGCAGGCCGTGTCGATCGTGACGGCCGGCCCCTCCAGGCCGAAGGTGTAGGCGACCCGTCCGGACACCACGCTGCTCGACCCGCCGGTGCCGAGAAAGCCCTCCACCTCCCGGGACACGTGCGGCAGCCGGCTCGCGTAGTCGTGGTACATGACCCCGGCGAAGACGCCGGTCCGGGTGCCGCGTACGCCGGTGGGGTCGATGCCGGCCCGTTCGAAGACCTCCCAGCACAGCTCCAGCAGGATGCGTTGCTGCGGGTCCATGGCGAGGGCTTCGCGGGGGCTGATGCCGAAGAACCCGGCGTCGAACCGGCCGGCGTCGTGCAGGAAACCGCCCCGACGGGTGTACGAGGTGCCCGGGTGCTCCGGGTCGGGGTGGTACAGCGACGTGGTGTCCCAGCCGCGGTCCTCGGGGAAGTCGGTGGTGGCGTCGACGCCGTCGGCCAGCAGCCGCCACAGGTCGTCCGGCGTGCCGACACCACCCGGGTAGCGGCAGCTCATCGCAACGATGGCGATCGGCTCGTCGGCGGGCGCCGAGGTCACCGACGCGGCCGGGCGGGTGGCGGCGCGACCGGCCAGCCGGTCGGCGAGGTGGGCGGCGAGGGCGTTGGCCGTCGGGTGGTCGAAGACGAGCGTGGCGGGCAGGGTCAGACCGGTCGCGGCGGCCAGCCGGTTGCGCAGCTCGACCGCGGTGAGCGAGTCGAACCCCAGTTCGCGGAAGGCGAGGTCGGCGTCGATGGCGCCCGGCGCGGTGTGCCGCAGCACCGCCGCGACGTGTTGGCGGACGAGGGTCAGCGGGTCCGCGACGGGCCCCTGCGGCACCTGCCGTGCCACGTCGAGGCGGTCGCGGCGGACGGTGTCGAGGCGGGCCGCGACGACGGCGGCCTCATCGGTGGCCAGGGCGGCGTCGAGCAGCGCAAGCCCGTCGGCGTCGCTGAGCGGTGCCATGCCGGACGCGGCCATCCGGGCGAGGTCGGCGTCGCCCAGCCGGCTGGTGAGGCCGCTGGCACCGGCCCACAGTCCCCACGCGATCGAGACCGCCGGACGGCCGGCGGCCCGCAGATGCCCGGCGTACGCGTCCAGGGCGGCGTTGGCGGCGGCGTACCCAGCCTGGCCCGGCGCGCCGGCCGTCCCGGCGTACGAGGAGAACAGCACGAACGCCGCCAGGTCGGCGTCCTCGGTCAGCTCGTGCAGCAGCCGCGCCGCGTCGAGCTTGGGCCGCAGGACGGTGTCCACCCGTTGCGGCGTCAGCGCGGTGACCACCCCGTCGTCGAGCACGCCGGCCGCGTGCACCACGATCCGCAGCCGGTGGCCGGCCAGCGCCGCCCGCAGCGCGTCCCGGTCGGCGACGTCGGCCGTCACCACGGTGACCTCGGCGCCCAACCCGGTCAGCTCGGCAGCGAGAGTGGTCGCCGGGGTCCGGCTGAGCAGCAGCACCCGCCGCACCCCGTACACGGGTTGGTCGTTGCGCGACGCGCTGGCGGGCCCCCTCGACAGGGTGGACGTGGTGCAGCCGGCCCTGTTCGCGGTCATGGTGTCCC
>NZ_JBEXHP010000149.1:0-11496 GCF_040607895.1 Micromonospora sp. NPDC005220 | reverse complement strand
CCCGGCCACCGATAAAGTGCGTTTGGGGGGGGGGGTGGGGGTGGGCCGCCGGCCCCCCGGCGCCCCGGGGCGCCCAGGCTTGATCCCTGCGCAGCTCGGGCTCCGGCGAAAACCTGACCGGGTCCAGCCTTTCGGCGGACCCTTTCGACATTGGGGTTCTTCGGACAGTCGGTCTTGCCCTGGGTGACAATCCTTCTGAAAACGGTCACTTCAGGGGGTCAGGGGTATGCCGCATTTTCCGGTCAACCATCCGGCACGGCCGCTCTACCGGGTCCTCTCCGGGCTGATCGGCCTCTACATCCTGGTCTTCGGCGTCTGGGGCGTCGCCGAGACGATCGGCGAGCCGCTCTTCGCCCGCAACAGCACCTGGGCCCTCGGGCTCCGGACCAACCTGGCCTTCTCGCTCGCCTCGGTGATCTTCGGGGCCGTCCTGATCATCGGGGCGTCGCGGCGCACCAACCTGGGCCACTACATGAACCTCACCGCCGGCGTGGTGTTCCTGGTGACCAGCATCCTGATGATGTCGGTGCTGCAGACCGGGGCGAACTTCCTCAACTTCTCGATGTCGACGGTGGTCGTGTCGATGCTGTTCGGCCTGATCCTGCTCAGCACCGGCCTGTACGACAAGGTCGGCCCACCGGAGCACGCTGAGGCGGAGTTGGAGCACCGCAAGCACCCGGTGGCCGACGTGCACCGCCGCTGATCAGCGTCGGCTGCGCCGGGCGGTGATCAGCGTCGGCTTCGCCTCAAGGTGCGACAAGCCGTTCCAGGCCAGGTTGACGAGGTGCGCCGCCACCGTCTCCTTGCGCGGCTTACGCACCTCCAACCACCAGCGACCGGTCAGCGCCACCATGCCGACCAGCGCCTGCGAGTACAGCTCGGCGAGCTTCGGGTCGTACCCGCGGCTCTTGAACTCGGCGCCCAGGATGTGCTCCACCTGGTGCGCCACGTCGTTCATCACGCTGCTGAAGTTGGCCGTGCCGGACATCAGCGGCGACTCGCGGACCAGCACCCGGAAACCGCTGGTCTCCTCCTCGATGTAGCCCAGCAGGGCCAGCGCCGCCTGTTCCAGCAGCTCCCGCGGATGGCCAGCGGTCAACGCCGTGGTGATCCGGTCCAACAGGGCCCGGACCTCCCGGTCCACCACCACCGCGTAGAGCCCTTCCTTGCCACCGAAGTGCTCGTAGACCACCGGCTTGGAGACCTTGGCGCGGGCCGCCACCTCCTCGATGGAGGTGGCGTCGAAACCGCGCTCGGCGAAGAGTTGCCGGCCGGTCGCGATCAACTGCTCCCGTCGTTGGGCCGCCGACATGCGCACCCGGGAGGGGGCCTTGGCTTTCGGTGCCGGCGGCGTCGCCCGTCGGCCGCCGACGCCTGCCCCCGCGTCGTCGCTGACCTCAGGCATGTCGCCGCCTTGCTGGCGCTCGGTGACGCCCTGCCGTGGAATGGTTCCTCCGCTGTGCCCGTTCACGTCGTCGCCTCACTGGCGGGCGGTCCGACCACCCTGCCGCGCCGTTCGACCGTACCCGGATCGGGCCTGGCCCCCGTAGGCCGAGCCGCCTGGTCCCCCCGGATGGCTCGGTCATCCCGGCCATCCTGCCAGGCGGCATCCCCGACCACCGCCCGGTTTCAGCGGGGTGCGACCGGCTTCACCAGCTTGGCGGCGAGGCGCTCGGGCTTTGGCCAGCGCACCTGCGTCGCCGCGCCGGTCTTCTCGAACAGCCAGATCACCCGGGCGGAGATGTCCACCTGACCGCGCAGCACGCCGTGCCGGGCGCTGGTCGGGTCGGCGTGGTGCAGGTTGTGCCAGCTCTCGCCGAACGACAGGATCGCCAGCGGCCAGAAGTTCGACGCGCGGTCGCCCTGGCGCATCGCGAACGGGCGCTCGCCGTAGACGTGGCACACCGAGTTGATCGCCCAGGTGACGTGGTGCAGGAGGCCGATGCGGACCAGCCCGGCCCAGAAGAACGCGGTGAGCGCACCCTGCCAGGACCAGGTCACCAGGCCGCCGATCAGCGCCGGGCCGAGCAGCGAGATGGCCACCAGGGCGGGGAAGAGCCGATCGACCTTGCTGATGTCCCGGTCGGCGATGAGGTCCGGTGCGAACCGCTCGCGGTTGGAGAGCTCCCGACGGAACAGCCAGCCCACGTGCGCGTGGAACAAGCCCCGGGTCAACGCCCAGAAGCTGGTGCCGAAGCGCCACGGCGAGTGCGGGTCACCCTCCAGGTCGGAGAAGGCGTGGTGGCGCCGGTGGTCGGCGACCCACTGGATGATCTCGCCCTGCACCGCCAGTGAACCCGCGACCGCCAGCGTCACCCGCAGCCACCGCTTGGCCTTGAACGAGCCGTGGGTGAAGTAGCGGTGAAAGCCGACGGTGATGCCGAGTCCGGAGACGACGTACCAGACCAGGCCGATGATCACGTCGGTCCAGCCCAGCCAGCCACCCCACGCCATCGGAACGGCGATCAGCAGGGCGACGAAGGGGATCACCACGAAAGCCCAGAGGGCGGCCAGGATGCCGGAGGACTGGCTGCCGTCGGTGAGTGGTTTGGGGCCGGGAGCGGCGGTGTTGGGATCGAGCAGAGCAGTGGACATGGGACCTCGCAAGGGGATGGTAACGACACGAAGCTACGCCTACGTCACCGTAACTTACGGCACCGTAGATCGCACGGGGAAGTTCGTAAAGGGTGTCGTACGCCGGTCCTAAACTGCTGCTCATGACCGATCCCCTTGCCGCCGAGGTGCGTCGGTTGCGCACCGAGGAGCAGCTGTCCGTCCGTCAGATCCAGGCCCGCACCGGCGTCGGCAAAGACCGTGCGCGCGCGATGCTGCGCGGGGTTCCTCCGCCGGCATGGACCCGGCGACCGAACGCGAAGGACGAGTTGCGTGATCAGGCCGTGCGCCTGCGGCTCGGTGGCCTGTCGGTTCCGATTATCGCCGAGCGATTGGGGGTCAGTCGGTCCACCGCCTACCTTTGGCTGCGCCACCTCCCACTCGACTCGGACAGTGCGGCGGCTCTGGCTCGGCGCAGAGCGCATTCGAAGGCCATGACCGACGCGCGATGGTCAGCTCACCGGGAGGCGCGGGACGCCGCGCGGCGGGAGACGATCGAGGCAGCTGCGGCCTGGGTGAAACAGCTGCGCTACCGAGAGCTGATCGCGGTCGGCGCGGCGATTTACTGGGCCGAAGGCACCAAAGCCAAGCCGTGGCGCCCCCACGACTGCCGGGTCCGGTTCGTCAACAGCGACCCGATGCTCATCAGTCTGTTCCTCCGCTTCACAGAGGCGATGGGAGTAGACAAGCGGACCCTGCGGTTCCGCGTCAGCATTCACGAGTCCGCTGACCCGGCGGCTGCGGCCCGTTGGTGGGCCGAGCAGGTCGGGGTACCGGTCGACGAGTTTCAGCCCACCGCGCTCAAGCGTCACAAACCAGGCACAAACCGACACAACACCGGGACCGGTTACCGGGGGTGTCTCGTGGTCGAGGTGCTCAAGTCGACGCGGCTTTACTGGAAGATGGAGGGGATCATGAAGGGTATGAGTGATGGCGTGGCGGCGCTTGGGCGCTAAGGTATACCCGCAGGATGCCCATCCTGAGGCGATGGTGGTTCTGACGTCGTGATCGGCCGTGGTGAAATTGGCATCACCCAAGATTTTGGCTCTTGAGTTTCAGGTTCGAACCCTGGCGGCCGAGCAGTTGATCAACAGTCCCTGGGTGGGGTATCGGACAATCCTCCCACTCCGTCTGGTTAGCATGGCCGCGAGAGTGTCCGCCGTCCCGACGGGAGCCACGTCGTGCCCCAGTCCCACCTCCGTACCGTCGTCGTACTTGCCGCCGGTGAGGGCAAGCGGATGAAGTCGACGCTGCCCAAGGTGCTGCACCCCCTGCTCGGTCGGACGCTCCTCGGTCACGTGCTGAGCGCCGCCGCCCCGCTGGGCGCGGACCGCACCGTCGTCGTGGTGGGGCACGGCGCCGACCAGGTCCGGGCGCATCTGTCCGAGGTCGCCCCGGACGCCACACCGGTGCTCCAAGCCGAGCAGCTCGGCACCGGGCACGCGGTTCGGATCGCGCTGGAGGCGGTACCGGACGGTGCCGGCACCGTTGTGGTGATCAACGGGGACGTGCCGCTGCTGCGACCCGAGACGGTGGGCGCGCTGGTGACCGCGCACGAGGAGGCCGCCGCGGCGGCCACCGTGCTGGCCGCCGAGGTGCCCGACCCGACCGGCCTCGGGCGGATCGTCCGGGACGCCGACGGCCACCTGGAACAGATCGTCGAGGAACGCGACGCCGACCCGACGCAGCGCGCGATCCGGGAGATCAACGCCGGCATCTACGCGTTCGACGCGGTGCGGCTGCGCGAGGCACTGGGCAAGCTCTCCACCGACAACGACCAGGGCGAGGAGTACCTGACCGACGTGTTCGGCCTGCTCCGCTCGGCCGGCGAGCCGGTGGCGGTGCACGTCGCCGCGGACCACGTCGAGACGTTGGGCTGCAACGACCGGGTGGAGCTGGCCACGCTGCGCCGGCTGCTGCGCGACCGGATCAACGAGGCGTGGATGCGCACCGGGGTGAGCCTGCTCGACCCCGCCACCACCTGGATCGACGTGACGGTCGCGCTGGACCGGGACGCGGTCATCGACCAGAACACCCAGCTGCGCGGCGGCACGGTGGTCGGCGCGGGCGCGCTGATCGGGCCGGACGTCACCCTGATCGACACGATCGTCGGCCCGGCCGCGTCGGTGATCCGCAGCCACTCCGTCGGCGCCGAGGTGGGCGCGGGCGCGACCGTCGGGCCGTACGCGTACCTGCGGCCGGCCGCCCAGCTGGCCGAGAAGGCCAAGGTCGGCACGTTCGTCGAGGTGAAGAACTCGCAGATCGGCACCGGCTCGAAGGTGCCGCACCTGACGTACGTCGGCGACGCGACGATCGGCGAGCAGACCAACATCGGCGCCGCCTCGGTCTTCGTGAACTACGACGGGGTCAACAAGCACCGCACGGTGATCGGCAGCCACGCGCGGACCGGTGCGGACAACATGTTCGTGGCGCCCGTCGAGGTGGGCGACGGGGCGTACACGGCGGCCGGTTCGGTGATCGTCGACGACGTGCCGGCGGGCGCGATGGGTGTCGCGCGGGCGCGCCAGCGCAACATCGAGGGTTGGGTGGTCATGCGGCGTGCCGGCACCGCGGCGGCGGAGGCGGCTCAGCGGGCCCGCGACGCGAAGGGTGCGCAGCGAGTCGGCGACGCCGAGGGTGCGTCGGGTGCGGCCGGTGCCGCAAGCAACAGTGAGGCAATGCACGGGGTGGCCGAGACGGTGGGCGGCGCATCCGGCCCGGGAGATACTGCAACCGAATAGTCCCTGACCCACCACCACCGGGTCGGGTACCGCCGACAAAACGGGAGCAGACGGGCCCATGGGCAGCATCGTCGCCGAAAACCGCAAAAGCCTGATGCTCTTTTCCGGACGTGGCTTTCCGGAGTTGGCCAAGGAGATCGGCGAGGTGCTCGGCGTCGCGCCGACCCCAGCCGACGCGTACGAGTTCGCCAACGGCGAGATCTTCGTACGGTTCAAGGACTCGGTACGTGGTTCGGACGCCTTCGTGGTGCAGTCCGTCACGCACGGGGTGAACACCTGGGTCATGGAAACCCTGATCATGGTGGACGCGCTGAAGCGGGGGTCCGCCAAGCGGATCACCGTGGTGCTGCCGTTCTACCCGTACGCCCGCCAGGACAAGAAGCACCGCGGCCGGGAGCCGATCTCGGCCCGCCTGGTGGCGGACCTGCTGAAGACCGCCGGCGCCAACCGCATCCTCACGGTCGACCTGCACACCGCGCAGATCCAGGGCTTCTTCGACGGCCCGGTGGACCACCTCTTCGCGATGGACATCCTGGCCGAGTACGTGGAACACAAGTACGCCGGCCGGCCGATGACGGTGGTCGCACCGGACTCTGGTCGGGTGCGGGTGGCCGAGCGGTGGACCGACCGGCTGGGCGGCTGCCCGCTGGCGTTCATCCACAAGACCCGGGACCCGATGAAGCCGAACCAGGTCGTGGCGAACCGGGTGGTCGGTGAGGTCGAGGGCCGGGTCTGCCTGATCGTCGACGACATGATCGACACCGGCGGCACCATCGCCAAGGCCGCCGACATCCTCAAGGAGTCGGGTGCTGCGGAGATCGTGGTCGCGTCCACCCACGCGCTGCTCTCCGACCCGGCCACCGAGCGGCTGAAGAACAGCTCGATCAGCGAGATCGTGGTGACGAACACGCTGCCGCTCCCGCCGGAGAAGCAGTTGGACAAGCTCACCGTGTTGTCGATCGCGCCACTGCTGGCGCGGGCCATCCGGGAGGTCTTCGACGACGGTTCGGTGACCACCCTCTTCGGTGGCCTGAGCTGAGTCCGAGCCCCGTTTCCGCCACCTGACACGCTGGCGGGGGCGGGGCTGGCACACTGGTGGAAACGGGGCCGGCGCGCTGGGTGGAAGCACCACCGACGCGCCGGTTCTGAGCCGTGATCGGGGACTGCCGGAAACCCTGGAAACCGCTCGGGTAGACTGGTGCGGTTGCCACGGCGAGGGTGCCCGGCGGGCCGCTGAAAAGCGCCGCACGGAGGCACCGTCATCGACGCGGTGCTCCGGGCAGTCGTTCATGACGCATGAGCCCCAGCGAGCCCCTCGCCCCAGCACCGCAAGACGACAAGCCGCCGCAGCGAAAAGCATCAGGAGTTTCCCCGTGTCCGAGGTAAAGATCAGCGCCGAGCCCCGTACCGAGTTCGGCAAGGGTGGTGCCCGCCGTACCCGCCGGGCCGGCAAGGTGCCCGCCGTGCTGTACGGCCACGGCGAGAAGCCCAAGCACATCGCGCTGCCGTCGCGGGAGTTCGCCGCCGCGATCCGCAAGGGCGGTGCCAACCAGCTCTTCGCTATCGACATCACCGACGGCACCCAGGTGCTGGCGCTGCCGAAGGCGATCCAGCGTGACCCGATCCGCGACACCTTCGAGCACGTCGACCTGATCCTGGTCCGCCGGGGCGAGAAGGTCACCGTCGAGGTCCCGGTCCAGCTGACCGGCGAGGCCGCCCGGGACACCCTGATCGTGCACGACCACGACACCCTCCCGGTGACCGCGGACGCCACCCAGGTCCCGGACCACCTCGAGGCGTCGATCGAGGGCGCCGAGGCGGGCACCACGATCACCGCCGCCGACGTCGAGCTGCCCTCGGGCGTGGAGCTGGCCGCCGACTCGGAGCTGCCGGTCGCCTCGGTGACCGCCGCGCCGACGGCTGAGGAGCTCGAGGCGACGCTGCCCGAGGTCGAGACGGCCACCGAGGAGGCCGAGGCCGAGGTCGGCGAGGTCACCGAGGGCTCCGAGGGCGCGGACGCCGCCCCGGGCGCCGAGGGCGACGAGACCACCGAGGCCCGCACCGAGGCCTGATCGGTTCGTACTCTGCTGGCAGGCGTCCCCGAGCGTTCGGGGGCGCCTGTCGGCGTATCGGGTGGGACGGGCGTCGGAAGGGACGGGTCGTGACGGACGAGGCGGGGCCGTGGCTGGTGGTCGGCCTGGGCAACCCAGGTCGGGAGTACGCCGGGAACCGGCACAACGTCGGGTTCATGGTGGCCGAGCTGCTGGCCGGGCGGTTGGATGCGCGTTTCGGCCGGCACAAGCGGGCGGTGGCCGAGGTGGCCGAGGCGCGGCTGGGGTTCGGTGGGCCGAAGCTGGTGCTGGTGAAGCCACTGACGTACATGAACCTCTCCGGTGGGCCGGTCGCGGCGCTGGCGCAGTTCTACAAGGTGCCGACCGCGCAGGTGATCGCGGTGCATGACGAGTTGGACATCGGGTTCGGCCAGGTGCGGGTCAAGTTCGGCGGCGGCGAGGGCGGGCACAACGGTCTGCGCTCGATGTCGAAGTCGTTGGGGACGAAGGACTACGCCCGGGTACGGTTCGGCGTCGGCCGACCGCCGGGGCGGCAGGATCCGGCCGATTACGTGCTGTCGGATTTCAGCCCGGCCGAGCGCAAGGAACTGGATTTCCTGGTGGACCGGGCCGCCGACATGGTGGAGTCGGTGATCACCAAGGGCGTGGAGCCGACGCAGAACCTCTACCACGGCAGCTGAGCCGGGCGGGGCGTACCCGATCGGAAACGGCAGGCCGGTAGTCTGCGCCTTTCGGCGTGCCGCGACCGGCGACGCGAGTCGCGGCGGATCGGCCCGTGCGAGCAGCGCGGCGAGGCGACGGGAGCGGGCAGATGGGCAGTCCTCCGATGATCGATGGCGCGTTCGCCCGATGGTTGGCGTCCCGGGCCGGGCAGGCGCTGCTCGACCTGCGCACCGAGATGGGTTTCGCCGACACCGGCGCGCTGAAGTCGGCCGGGGACAAGGTGTCGCACGACCTGATCCGCACGGAGTTGGCGAAGTGGCGTCCGGGTGACGCGGTGCTCTCCGAGGAGGACGAGGGGTCGCGGTTGGCCTGGGCCGCGGAGGTGAACACCGGCGCGGTGTCGCGGTTGACCGCGGACCGGGTGTGGATCGTCGACCCGTTGGACGGCACCCGGGAGTTCTCCGAGGAGGGCCGTTTCGACTGGGCGGTGCACGTGGCGCTCTGGGCGCGCAACGCGCCGAGTCCGCACGGGCTGGTCGCCGGGGCGGTGGGGTTGCCGGCGCAGCACCGGGTGCTGGGCACGGACTACCCGCCGGCGTACCCACCGATGACGGTGGAGGCGGCGACGGCCGGCGAGCGGAAGATCCGCCTGGCGGCGAGCCGGAGCCGGCCACCGGTCTTCCTGACCGATCTGGCCCAGGACGTCGGGGCGCACCTGGTGCCGATGGGCTCGGCCGGGGCGAAAATCGCCGCCGTGGTCACCGGCGAGGTGGACGCGTACATCCACGCGGGTGGGCAGTACGAGTGGGACTCCGCGGCCCCGGTCGCTGTGGCGACGGCCACCGGACTGCACGCTTCCCGGATCGACGGTTCTGCGCTGAAATACAACGAGGCGGATCCGCGCCTCCCCGACCTCCTGGTCTGTCGCAAGGATCTCGCCACCCGGTTGCTTGCGGCGCTGCAGAAACATTCCGGGTAGCCTGAGCGGACTTTCTTGACATGCCCGACCGGAAAGGTCTGGAAATCGGATGAGCGAGCGAATCGAGCCGGTGTCATGACCACCCCCGCGGCGTACCAGGTCTCCCACCTGGACGCCTTGGAAGCGGAGAGCATCTTCGTGATGCGCGAGGTGGTCGCCGAGATGGAACGCCCGGTGATGCTCTTCTCCGGTGGCAAGGACTCGATCGTCATGCTGCGGCTGGCGCAGAAGGCGTTCGCCCCGGCCAACATCCCCTTCCCGGTCATGCACGTCGACACCGGGCACAACTTCCCCGAGGTCCTGGAATACCGCGACCAACGGGTTGCCGAGCTGGGCTTGCAGCTCGTGGTGGCGAGTGTGCCGGAAGCCCTGGCCAGCGGCCTGGTCCGGGAATCCGCTGACGGCATGCGCAACCGGATCCAGACACCGGTGCTGCTGGACGCGGTGGAGAAGCACCGCTTCGACGCGCTGTTCGGTGGCGCCCGCCGGGACGAGGAGAAGGCCCGGGCCAAGGAGCGGGTGTTCAGCTTCCGCGACGAGTTCGGTCAGTGGGACCCGAAGAACCAGCGGCCCGAGCTGTGGTCGTTGTACAACGGTCGGCACCACCCGGGCGAGTCGATCCGGGTCTTCCCGCTGTCCAACTGGACCGAGTTGGACGTCTGGCACTACATCGCCCGGGAACGCATCCCGCTGCCGTCGATCTACTACGCGCACGAGCGCGAGGTGATCGAGCGGGACGGCATGTTCTACGCCGTCAACGAGTTCTTCCGCCCCCGCGCGGGCGAGGAGCGGTTCAAGGCGCAGGTGCGCTACCGCACCGTCGGCGACGCCTCCTGCACCGCTGCGGTCCGCTCCGACGCGGACACCGTGGAGAAGGTCATCGAGGAGGTGGCGGCCACCCGGATCACCGAGCGGGGCGCCACCCGTGGTGACGACCGGGTCAGTGAGGCCGCCATGGAGGACCGCAAGCGGGAGGGCTACTTCTGATGAGCACCGAGATCGTGGCGTCCGCGAATGCGGAGGCCCGGGCTGTTACCGGGGCCGGGCCGGAGGCCCGGCCGATGGACCTGCTGCGGTTCGCCACCGCCGGCAGCGTCGACGACGGCAAGTCGACCCTGATCGGGCGGCTGCTCTACGACACCAAGTCGCTCTTCACCGACCAGTTGGCCGCCGTGGAGGCGGTCAGCGCGGCCCGCGGTGACGAATACACCAACCTGGCGTTGCTCACCGACGGCCTGCGTGCCGAGCGGGAACAGGGCATCACCATCGACGTGGCGTACCGGTACTTCGCCACCCCCCGGCGCAAGTTCATCATCGCCGACACCCCGGGCCACATCCAGTACACCCGCAACATGGTCACCGGGGCCTCGACGGCGGACCTGGCCCTGATCCTGGTGGACGCCCGCAAGGGCCTCGTCGAGCAGTCCCGCCGGCACGCGTTCCTCTGCTCCCTCCTGCGGGTGCCGCACCTGGTCCTCTGCGTCAACAAGATGGACCTGGTCGACTGGTCGCAGGAGGTCTACGAGCAGATCGCCGACGAGTTCACCGCGTTCGCCGCGAAGCTCGACGTACCGGACCTGACCGTGGTGCCGGTCTCCGCGTTGCGCGGCGACAACATCGTCACCCGGTCGGACAACATGCCCTGGTACGAGGGCCCGTCGCTGCTGCACCACCTGGAACGGGTGCACATCGCCAGCGACCGCAACCTGGTCGACGTCCGGTTCCCGGTGCAGTACGTGATCCGTCCGCAGTCCACCACGGTCACCGACTACCGCGGCTACGCCGGTCAGGTCGCCTCCGGCGTGCTGAAGCCTGGTGACGAGGTGATGGTGCTGCCGTCCGGCTTCACCAGCCGGATCGCCGCCGTGGAGACCGCCGACGGGCCGGTCCCGGAGGCGTTCCCGCCGATGTCGGTGACGGTACGACTGGCCGACGAGATCGACATCTCCCGGGGTGACCTGATCTGCCGGCCGAACAACGCACCGGCGGTGGCCCAGGACATCGAGGCGATGGTCTGCTGGATGGACGAGACGGCCCCCCTGCGGGTCGGCGGCCGGTACGCGATCAAGCACACCACCCGGTCGGCTCGGGCGATCGTGCGCGGGCTGCACTACCGGCTGGACATCAACTCGCTGCACCGCGACGAGTCGGCCGACGAACTGCGGCTCAACGAGATCGGCCGGGTGCGACTGCGGACCACGGTGCCGCTGCTGGCCGACGAGTACCGGCGCAACCGCACCACCGGCGGCTTCGTCATCATCGACGAGGCGACCAACCGCACGGTGGGTGCCGCCATGATCGTCGAAGCCAGCTAACCCCGACCCGCCCTGCCCGGGTCCGCGCCCACCGGCCCGCGCCCGCAGGCAAGATCGCGCTCGATCCAGGAAGTAGTGGCCTCGGCGGTTGCTGATGCCACTACAACAAGGAT
>NZ_JBEXHP010000148.1:0-11605 GCF_040607895.1 Micromonospora sp. NPDC005220 | reverse complement strand
GTGCTGGCCGCCGCGGCGGTCACAGCGGCGCGGGCCCGGCTGGGTCGGGTGCTGGACGCCGCCGGGCAGGCCGTCGCGCTGGTGGCGGCGGTGCTCGCCGTCGAGGTGGCGCGACACCTCGCCACGGTCTGCGTGCTCTGGGGTGTCGCCGTCGCGCTGCGACTGCTGCGCCGAGGCGAACTGGCCGGTCGGCGGTGGGCGTTCGCCGGCATCGCCGCCGGCAGCGAGTTGCTCGGAGCGTGGGTGCTGCTGGCCGCCGGTGGGGTGACCGTGCTGGAGGCGTACACCCTGCCGGCGGCGGCCCTCGCCGTCGTCGCGGGTCTGCTGGCGCTGCGCACCCGGCCGGGCCTGACCAGCTGGCCGGCCCTCGGCCCGGGGCTGGTCGCGGCGCTGCTGCCCAGCCTCGTGTCGGTGCTGGCCGGGCCGGAGCCGCAGCCGTGGCGGCGGCTGCTCCTCGGCGCGGCGGCGATCGGCGCGGTGCTGGCCGGCGCGACCCGCCGATGGCAGGCGCCGGTGCTGCTCGGTGGCGGAGTGCTGACGCTGTTGGCGCTGCACGAGTTGGCCCGAGGGTGGGACCTGCTGCCTCGGTGGATCTATCTGGGGGTCGGCGGGCTGGCGCTGGTCGGGCTCGCCGCCAGCTACGAGCGGCGGCGGCGTGACCTGGCTCGACTGCGCGCCGCGGTGGGCCGGCTGGGCTGAGCCGAACCATGGGGGGTAGGGCCTGCCCTACCCCCCATTCGGGGGTTGTCGGGGTTACTGAGCGCTACCGCGAACCGGAGACTTGACATTAAGCCCGAACCACCCCGGTACGGGCGCAGGCGGAACGGGAGCAGCGATGGCGCTCGGAGCGGTGGCGGAACCGCCGGTACGACGGCGAGGCAGTGACTACGCACAGTTGTCCCGACGGATCAGCCAGGCCGGCCTGCTGGAGCGGCGTCCCGGCTGGTATGTCACCCGCATCGTGCTCACCCTCGGCGCCTTCGTGGCCGGCTGGGTGGGCGTGTTCCTGCTCGGCGACTCCTGGTGGCAGCTTCCACTCGCGGCGCTGATGGCGGTGGCCACCACCCAGGTCGCGTTCCTCGGTCACGACGCCGGGCACCGGCAGATGTTCCGTCGGCGTGGCCCCAGCGAGATGGTGGGGCTGCTCGCCGGCAACGCGGCGGTCGGGCTCAGCTACGGCTGGTGGGTCGACAAGCACAACCGGCACCACGCCAACCCGAACCACGAGGACGATGACCCGGACGTCGGCGCGGGTGCCCTGGTGTGGACGCACGAGCAGGCGTTGGAGACCCGTGGGATCGGTCGCTGGATGGCCAAGCGGCAGGCGTACCTTTTCTTCCCGATGCTCCTGCTGGAGGGGCTGAACCTGCACGTGGCGAGCATCCGGGCGATCATCGGCCGGGAGCCGAACGGCGGGTACACCGTCCCGATGCGGCACCGGGCGGTCGAGGCGGCGCTGCTCGTCGCGCACACCGCCGCGTACGTGGCGCTGCTGTTGGCGGTCATGTCCCCGGTCAAGGCGCTGCTCTTCGCCGTCGTGCACCAGGCGCTGTGGGGTCTCTACATGGGCTGCGCGTTCGCGCCGAACCACAAGGGCATGCCGATGCCGACCGCCGAGGACGAGTTGGACTTCCTGCGTAAGCAGGTGCTGACCTCCCGCAACGTGCGGGGCAGCCGACTGGTGGACACCACGCTCGGCGGCCTCAACTACCAGATCGAGCACCACCTGTTCCCGAACATGCCCCGCGCCAACCTGCGCCGGGCCCAGCCGATCGTCCGTGCCTACTGCGTCGAGCAGGGCATCCCGTACGCCGAGACCGGGCTGATCGAGTCGTACCGGCAGGCACTCGGTCACCTGCACGAGGTGGGGCGGCCGCTGCGCGGCTGAACGGCAACGGGCCGCTGCGCGGCTGTGGCGAGTACTGAGCGGTGGGGCGGGCATCTGATGATGCCCGCCCCACCGCCGTATTTCTGGACCGCAGTTCGCGGAGGGTGACAACGGACGCCTCGCCAATTGATCGTAATGTCCATATTGAGCCATTGTTCCTGGCCGTAGGACAAAAATTGCCCTAGGTAAATAGTTGCTGCGATCAATCAAAAGTTGCTAGTTTCACTGCGGCACCCACGGGGGGCGCTGATCCGACTCATATCTGAGCCTCGTCGCGGTGTCCGGCGCTGTTTCAGCGCGCGCCGATTCCCTTCTTCGCGGCAGTTCGACCGGCACGTTCTGTGCCGTGGTCCGCATGTCCACGTCGTACGCATTCGCGTGAAGGGCAATTGATGAGCAGAGTTGGTAATGGACGCCGCCTTCTTGCGGCATTGACCGGTGTCGTGCTGGTTATTTCCGGCACACCGGCGTATGGAAAACCGCCGGGTGATCCCGGTCCGGCACCTCGGCCCGGCACGGTACTGCGCCCGCCGACGCCACAGGGTCGAGACGTGCCCCCCACCCCGCCGGGGCCGTCGAAGGTTCTGCCCTCGGTGGCGCAGGCGACTCCCGCGAAGCCCCTGCCGCCGGTGCGCCGGGTACGCGAACTCGCCGACCGCCGTACCGCGAGCACCAAGGTCTTCCTGCTGGCCGATGGGCGGATGCAGGCGGAAGCCAGTCGCGAGCCGGTCCACTACCGGGACAGCAAGGGCCGCTGGCAGGACATCACACCGACAGTGTCTGCGGGCGGCACCTCGGGCTATCCGTACGCCGCCACCCGGAACGCGTTCGTCAGCAGATTCGGCGACCGTAGTGACCGCGTGCTGTCGTACTCGATCGGCGACCATGGGTTGACCCTCGGGCTCGCCGGCGGCCCACGTGCCCTGCGGCCGACGGCGAGCGGCACCCGGGTCACTTACCCTGGCGCCGTCGACGGCGCCGACCTCGTCTACGAGGTGACGCCGTCAGCGGTCAAGGAGCAGATCGTGCTGGGCGCCCCGCCGAGCGGGCCGGCCACGTACACGTTCACCTTGGACACGGACTCGGTTCGCGCGGTGCCGCAGGCCGACGGCTCGGTGTCGTTCTTCGCCACGGACCGGCAGGGGCCGGCGCTGTTCACGATGCCCCGGCCGTACATGTACGACAGCGCCGACGATGCGGCCTCGGTTGTCGGCAAGGCGATGAGTTACCAGGTCAGCCAACGGGTCAGCCAGCAGGATGGCCGCACTGTGGTGACGGTCGCCGCTGACGACGCCTGGCTGCGCGACCCGGCTCGCAAGTACCCCGTGGTGATCGATCCGACGATCAAGGTTCAACCGACGTTGAGTCAGGCCCAGGACGTGATGATCGCGTCCGGCGGTCCCACGGAGAACTTCGACAGCACCTGGAAGCTCTCCGCCGGGGCCTCGACCGGGGGCACGTTCCGCGCCCTGACCAAGTTCGACCTGTCCAACGTGCCGGCCAACACCGTGCTGGACTCGGCGCAGCTGCAGATGTACTTCGACCAGACCCATGGCGGCGCCGACGAGGCCTCGATGGCGTTCGAGGCGCGTCGGGTGACCGCGGCGTGGAACGAGACCACCGCGACGTGGGGCACCATGAACACCAAGTTCGCCGAGGTCGGGGAGAACCGCGAGCAGGTGGACGAGGCGGACGGCGCCAAGGTGTCGGCCAGTGGTGAGTGGGTCGGCGCCACGGCCACCGACCGCGGTCAGGCGAACAACGGCGCCTACCGGTACAACGCCGACGCGTCCACCGGCCAGACGTTCACCTGGGTCCCGCGGCTGACCGAGGACGGTCAGTACGAGGTGTACGTGCACTACGTGCCGGGTTCCGACCGCGCCACCAACGCGCCCTACACCGTGTTCTACGACGGCGGCTCGGTGGTCAAGACTGTCAACCAGACCACCGGCTCCGGCAACCAGAACTGGGTGTCGATCGGCACGTACGGGTTCAAGGCGGGCACCACGCACAAGGTGGTGCTCGGCGACGTGGCCAACAAGAAGGTCGTGGCCGACGCGGTGCGGCTGGTCAAGCGGGCCGAGGTGACCAAGCCGCTGCACCAGACCAACGCCTGGCACAGCTACAGCGTCCGCTCGACAGTGCAGGGCTGGCTGGACAACCCCGCGACGAACTACGGCTTCATGGTCAAGGGCAAGGACGAGTCGAACAAGAACGGCGGCCCGCGGTACGAGTCCGGTGACTTCTCCTACGGCGGCGAGGACGATCACGGCCCGAAGCTGCTGCTCACCTGGGGCAAGCCCGGAGTCGCGCTGAACCCGGTCACCACCGTGCGGGCCACCGGGGCGGACCTGTCCTGGTCCACGTACGCCGACCCGTCGTCGTCGCCGGACGACGACCTGGTCGAGTACCAGGTCCACTCCAGTAGGACACAGAACTTCATGCCGAGCGCGGCCACCCTGGTCGCCCCGGTCAGGCCGGGCCGGACGACATACTCGGACACCCACGCCACGCCCACCCCGGCGAACTCGGCGAGCCAGTTCGGCGACGCCTACTTCTACATGGTTGCCGTCCGGCTGCGAGACGGCTCGGTCGTTCCGGCGCAGACCCAGATGGTGCGGCTGCCCAAGGCCGGTCAGGTGATCAGGTTCTTCACCGGGGCGGACGACAACACCCTGACCAGCCTCAAGCCAGACAGCAACTGGGACAAGCTGGATGCCGGCGGCGAACTCCAGGTCGGCAACAAGGGCTCGATCTACGGCACCAGCCGGGTGGTGCTGAAGTTTCCCAACGTCACCGGGCTGCCCGCTCAGGCGAAGGTCATCAACGCGCAGGTCGGCCTGTGGGGCTGGTACGCCGAAGGGACGGGCGTCGGCCAGCAGCAGTTCCAACTGCGCGGGCTGACCCGTGACTTCAGCGAGACCACCTCGACGTGGAAGAGCGCCCAGACCGGGATCGCCTGGACCACGCCCGGCGGCGACGCCGAGTCGACTGTGCAGTCGTCGGTCGGCGCGCTCAACGGTGACCCGGGCTGGGTCAACTGGGAGGCCGGCCCGCTGGTGCAACGCTGGGTGGACAGCTCGAGCAACAACAAGGGCGTGCAGATCCGGCTGGCTGACGAGGCCGGCGCGGAACAGCGGTCGCTCTTCCTGTCCGCCGAGGCGGCCGAGCCGTCGCTGCGGCCCCGACTGCGGGTCATCTACACGGCACCGAACAGCGCCAGCACCTATCACGCGCCGAACACCCCGAGCCGGATGATCCCCGGCGACCAGTACCTCGTGCCGGTCACCGTCACCAACACCACGTCGTCGGTGTGGTCGCCGTCGGACTGGGTGCTGTCCTACCACTGGACCCGCCAGGACGGCACCGACGTCACCAATGCGGGCAACCAGATCGAGACGCCCCTGCCGTCGGCGCAGGCACCCGGCGGTGTGGTCACCATCAACGCCACGGTCAAGGCTCCGAACTCCGGCAGTGACGGTGACCGCCGCGAACCGTACGTGCTGAAGTGGGAACTGCGGAACAAGACCAGTGGGAAGTGGCTGTCGGACGTCGCCCAGATCTCTCCACTGGACCAGTCGGTCGCGGTGGAGGACCCCACCTCCGACCAGCTCGGGCTGGAAAAGTTCTACCAGTACGCGGGCGGTGGCACGGGGGCCGGCGCCACACTGTTGGTCAACCAGTTCTCCGGCAACGCGCTGGTGGGCTACAACCCGATCAACAATCCGAGCCGCGGCGTCACCACGTTCGTCCGGATGACCTACAACAGCCAGGACACCTCCACCTCGTCGGCGGGCCTTGGCTGGTCGTTGTCGACATCCAGCGCGGTCCGGCTCGGCTCGCCGCTGGAGTTCCGTGGTGGCGACGCCACGTGGCCGCAACAGGTAGCGATGACCGACGGCGACGGCACCACGCACCTGTTCAACCTCGACAAGCACGGCAGCGGCAACTCGGCCGACTGGCGGTACATCCAGCCGTCAGGCGTCCACCTCTTCCTGCAACGCACCGGCAGCGGTGACACCGCCGAGGCGTGGACGATGACCCGTCCGGACCGCAGCCAGTTCGTCTTCGACGAGCAGGGCTACCAGATGGCCGTCCGGGACCGCAACGGCAACCAACTGCGCTTCACGTACGAGCGCAAGCAGGTCGGTAACCGCGACACCGCGGTGCTGCGCTATCTGACCGATCCGGACAACCGACAGACGTTGACGCTTGAGTACCACGAGCCGGGCGACGGCTACACCGCCTTCGTCGGCGGTGTCCGGCAGACGCTGACCAACCTCCAGAACCCGCGGATCATCGGCCAGCTCAAGACGATCACCGACGTGAGCGGTCGGACGATGTCGTTCGTCTACAGCGACACCGGTCTGCTGCGCGAGGTCACTGATGGCGCCGGCACTGGCGAAGCCAAGACATTCGGGTACACCTACGACGAGTCGCAGGGCGCGCAGAACGCCCGACTGACCAAGGTCACCGACCCGCGCAACGCGAACACGAAGGTCGCCTACAACGACCCCGGCGACGCGTTCCAGCAGGGCAAGGTCAACTCGATGATCGACCGGTTGAACAGGTCGACGCTGTTCGAGTACCAGGACCCGGACGGCGCGACGAGTGCGGGCGTGGTCACCACTGTGACCGACCCGAAGGGCCGGGCGACCGAGACGACGATCGACGGGTACGGCCGCAGCACCCGGATCTCCAACGCCAAGGCCCAGGTGACTCTGCTGGGCTGGGACGCGGACAACAACGTGATCCGGCTCGAGGACGCCAACAACACGGTCTCGACCTGGCGCTACGACCAGTTCACCGGCCTGCCACTCGAGGTCAGGGACGCGGAAGCGGTCAAGAACAACACCCCGGGCATCCGGCTGGACTATCGGTTCGGCCTGGGCGGCCACACCGCCGAGCTCACCGACAAGTACTCGGCCGAGGGCCGGCACTGGCAGTTCGGCTACGACGCGGTCGGCAACGTCACATCGGTCAATGACCCCAAGGGCACCGCGACAGCGGCCGAGGGCGACTACACCACGCTGTACTCGTACGACTCGTACGGGCGGATGTTGACCGCGACCGACGCGAACGACGGTGTCACCAGGTACGCGAGCTTCGATGCCAACGGATACCCGAAGACGATCACCGACGCGCTGCTGAACGACACCACCTACACGTACTCCTCGATCGGTTCCGTGACCACGGTGACCGACGCGAACCAGCACACGTCGACGTACGGCTACGACATCCTCGGCCGACCGACCACCAGCAAGGTGCCGGTCGACAGCGCCGCAGGGGTGTACGCCATCACCCCCTCGCCGGTCTACGACAAGAACGACAACGTCACCCAGCAGACCACCGCCACCGGCGCGGTGACCACCGCCACGTACGACCTGCTCGACCGGACCGCCACGGTCGTCACCGCCAAGGACACCTCCACCTCCGACGCGCCGACGACCAAGTACGAGTACGACCCGGTCGGCAACCTCACCAAGGTCACCGAACCGCGGGGGATGCTGACCACGACGGACCCGAACGACTTCGCGACCGTCTACGTCTACGACGAGCTGAACCAGCCGACCGACGTCACCGACGCCGCGAACGGCCGGCTGCACGTCGACTACGACACGGTCGGCAACGTGATCAACGTGGTCGACCAGCGGAAGATGGCCACGTCCGATTCGACCGACTACACGGCCAAGTACAACTACGACGCCAACCACCGGGTGACAAGCACGGTGGACGCGAAGGGCAACACCACCTCGGTCACGTACGACAGGGACGGCAACACGACGTCGTCGACCGACCAGGACGGCAACAAGACCCTGATCGGCTACGACGAGCGCTCCGCGGTGATCGAGCAGAAGGTGCCCTACGTCTCGGTCAGCGGCACGATCACCTACCGCACCACCCGTAGCGGCTACGACGAGGTCGGCAACCGGACGACTCAGGTCAGCCCGAGGGGCGTGGACACCACCGACGACCCGGACGACTTCACCACCGTCACCCTCTACGACAAGCTCAACCGGGTCCGCGAGGTCCAGCAGCCGTACGACCGGGACGACTCCCGGTTCACCACCCCGCCGAGCACCATCTACACCTACGACAAGGTCGGCAACCCGGAACGGATCTCGGCACCGCCGTCGCAGGACGAGAGCACCCGCAACGACACGGTCCAGACCTTCTACGACACCGGGTGGGTGCGGACCTCCGAGGACGTCGGCTGGAACATCAAGACGGCATACAAGTACGACCTGGTCGGCGCGCAGACCTCCCGCACCGTCACCGGGTCCAGCGGCACCCCCCGCGAGCAGCTCTGGACCTACTACCCGGACGGCAAGAAGAAGACCCAGGCCGACAACGGCGCGGGCTCCGGCACGGCGAGCAAGAACTTCAGCTACGAGTACGACGTCAACGCCAACCTGACCAAGATGTCGGACAGCAGCACCGGCGCCACCATCGACACGTACGCGATCTCCTACGACCCTCGTAACCAGGTCGCCAGTGTCGAGGAGAAGAAGTCCGGCACGGTCAAGAACACCACCACCTTCAGCTACGAGCCCAACGGTCTGCTCAAGCGCCGGACGCACGACACGCAGATCTCCGAGTACACCTACGAGCCCCAGCGTGACCTGGCGACCGAGATCAAGAACCTGACCTCGCCGACCGACCCGAAGCCGAAGTACACCCGGTACACGTACACCAAGCGGGGGCAGACCGACACCGAGACCAAGGGCAACGGGAACGTCGTCACCACCGCCTACTTCCTCAACGGCGCGGTGCAGAGCCAGGTCGAGAAGAAGTCCGGCGGCGCCCTGGTCAACCAGCACACCTACGAGTACGCGGCGAACGGGCAGAAGTCGAAGGACGTCTCCCGCAAGCAGAACGCGGACAACCGGACGTCCTACCTGGACACCACCACGACCTACGCGTACGACCCGCAGGACCGGGTCCGTTCGGTGACCAAGACGGGTTCGGGCGCGACGACCGAGAGCTACGTGCACGACGCGAACAGCAACGTCATCACGCAGACGGTCGGCGGCCTCACCACCTCGTTCGACTACGACAAGAACCGGCTGAAGTCCGCGACGACGAGTGGGGCGAGCGTAAGCGCGACCTACGCCTACGACCCGTACGGTCGGCTCAAGACGGTGACCGCCGACGGCACCACGCTCGAGAGCTACACGTACGACGGTTTCGACCACGTCGTCACGAACGTCAAGAACCCCGGTAACAAGACCACCACCTACAAGTACGACCCGCTGGACCGGCAGGTCGAGCGGACGTACGCCGGCAAGACCACCACCTACGCGTACCTCGGCCTCAGCTCGGACATCTCCGCCGAGCTCGAAGGCACCAAGGTGGTCAAGTCCTACCAGCGTGGGCCCGGCGGTTCGCTGCTGTCACAGGTCAAGACCAACACCGACAACAGCCAGGAGGACTCGTACGCCGGGTACGACGGTGGCTCGGACATCGAGCAGATCACCGACGACAAGGGCGACGGGCGGGCGACGTACGGGTACACCGCCTACGGCAAGAACGACAGCGGCCAGTTCACCGGGGCTGACAAGCCGGACGCGGGCAACCCCGACAATCCGGACCGGGTGCCCTACAACTCGTACCGCTTCCAGTCCAAGCGGTACGACCAGTCCACCGGCAAGTACGACATGGGCTTCCGTGACTACGACCCGGGCATCAACCAGTTCCTGACCCGGGACTCGTACAACGGGGCGCTGAACGACCTGTCGCTGGCGATCGACCCGTACACCGGCAACCGGTACGCCTTCGCCGGCGGCAACCCGATCTCGAACGTCGAACTGGACGGTCACGGCTGGCTCGACACGGCGAAGGACGCCGTCAAGGACTACGTCGGAACGGTGGCCAGTGGTCTGAAGGACAGCGCGAAGGGAACGCTGGACACCTACGCCGAGTTGGACGACTGCTCCTCCGGCGACAGCGACGCGGCCTGCGACAGTCTTCGCGGCAAGGCCAAGACGGCCGGGGAGCAGTTCGACAAGGCCGGCGACTGCGGCTTCAACAACGACAAGGCCGCCTGTGACTCGGTGAAGCAGTCGGTTGGGTGCGGCGACGACAAGTCGGGTGCCGAGTGTGCGGGCAATCTGACGGTCGCCGCGGTGGACATGTTCGCCGGCAAGGGCGCCGGCCGGGCTGGCAGCGCGGCAAAAGCCGGTACGGCCAGCCGCGCCTCGAAGGGCGGAGCCGCCTCCAACGCCGCCAAGGACTGCTTCTCCAACAGCTTCGTGGCCGGCACGCTGGTGCTGCTCGCCGACGGCAGCACGAAGGCCATCGAGGATGTGAACCTCGACGACGAGGTGTTGGCGACCGACCCGGAAACCGGCGAGACCAAGGCAAAGCCGGTGAGCCGTCTCATCGGCGGCGAGGGGTATCGCGACCTGGTGGACGTCACCGTCGACGTCGACGGCGACGCCGCTGAGTCGACCGCGGACATCGTGGCGACCGATGGACACCCGTTCTGGGTGGCCGACGAGGGTCGCTGGATCGAGGCCGGGCAGCTTCTCGTCGGTGACCAGGTGGCGACGCCGGACGGCCAGACACTGACGGTGGTCGGGACTCGGCACTGGACGCAGAGTGTGGCGGTCTACAACCTCACCGTCGAGGACATCCACACGTACTACGTGTTCGCTGGCACGACGCCGGTCCTTGTGCACAACACCGGGCCGAAGTGTGGCTTGCACGGAGGCGAGTCGGGTAGCCCCGGCGGGGCGGGAAGGGTGGAAGGGCCGGCTCCTGCCAAGGCGTTCGACATGTTGGAAAAGGTGAAGAACAGAACCGGCGGTATCGGTAAGGTGCCGGGATATGAGGGCAACGGCAGTTGGGGCAACAAGGCCAACGACTTGCCAGGGGGCGCGTACCGGGAGTGGGACGTCAATGCGACCGCGAGTTTGCCTAAGTGTACGGAATGCGGTCGGCCGATTCGTGGTGGTGAGCGGTTGCTGACGCCGAAGTCGGGATCGGGGTCCGCGTTCTACACCCCTGACCATTACGGTACCTTCTATTACGTCGGAGAATATCCGTGAGCAGTTCCGTGACGTCGTTCGACCTCGCGTCGCCGATTGGGCCCTGGGTGGTGGTCGCGCGGAACGACGACCGCATGGCCCATGAGAAGGTGGCGGCACTTGCACCCGGCGGCGTCGTCCGGAGGCTGGACTCTCGGAGGATGGTCGATGCCGCTGGCCTCTTCGCTGAATTCTCGGACAAGTTGGAATTTCCGTCGTACTTCGGTCATAATTGGTATGCGCTCGTGGATTGTCTCGATGATCTCCACGGCAGTTGGCACGACAAGCGCCCTGTTGTCATTGTTGTCGAGGAGGCTGACGTACTGGTAGGCAAGGACTTCTTTCCGCTGTTCATCTCCCTGCTCTGCGAGGCTGCTGAACGAGCCAACCTTTCTCTCGATGCGGATGGCCTTCCCCGGAATCGTCCGCCGTTTCCACTTCACTTCATGTTCTTCCTGGCGCGTTGTGAAGTTCGGGAGGTAGCCAAGGAACTGAGCTCGCGAGACGACATGCTGGTTCGCGAATCTGACGGCCGTCTTCTGGTGTGGTCCCAACCCGAGTAATTTGACGCGGCATGGCTCCGCCCATACGAGCTGCTCCGTGCCTCTACCTGGGCGCTGGACGGGAGGTGGCCGGGGGAAGGGCCACCCGCGCCCCCCGCGAGGAGGGTATAGATAGAGCAGAGGGG
>NZ_JBEXHP010000147.1:0-11615 GCF_040607895.1 Micromonospora sp. NPDC005220 | reverse complement strand
GGTGCGGGCACGGGCGGGCGCGGGCACGGGCGGGCGCGGGCACGGGGCGGAAGGTGTGCGGTCAGCGGCGCAGGGTGAGGATCAGGTCGGCGACCAGGGCCGTCCACCCGGTCTGGTGCCAGGCGCCCAGGCCGGCGCCGTTGTCGCCGTGGAAGTACTCGGGGAAGGCGATCAGGTCGCGCCAGTCCGGGTGGGTCTGGAACATTTGAGCGGCACCGTAGATCGGCCGGCGGCCCCAGTCGTCCTGAGTGAAGAGCGAGATCAGCCGGGCGGAGAGGTCGTCGGCGATCTCGTCCAGGGTGCGCTTCACCCCGGAGCGGGTCGGGTACTCCACCTGGAGGTCGTCGCCGAAGAACGCCGCGTAGTCCCGCAGCGCGCTGATCAGCAGGAAGTTCGTCGGCATCCAGATCGGACCGCGCCAGTTCGAGTTGCCCCCGAACAGCCCGCTTGTCGACTCGGCCGGCTCATAGCCGACGGAGAACTCCTGCCCGCCGAGGGTGACCGAGAACGGTTTGTCCAGGTGTGCGCGGGACAGCGTACGGAGGCCGAAATCGGAGAGGAACTCGTCGGGGTCGAGCATCCGGGCGAGCAGGCGAACAACCTGCTCCGGGCCGACCATGGACAGCAGCCGCTGCTGCCGACCGTCGGGGCCGAGGCGGCGGGTGCCGATCACCTGGGCGTACTCCGGGCGGTTGGTGAGGAACCAGCGCAGCCGGGCGCCCAGCTCCGGTAGCTGGTGCAGGGTCCTGGCGGTGAGCCGGGTGGTGGCGGCCAACGGCAGCAGCCCGACCACGGAGCGGACCTTCAGCGGCACCTTCGTGCCGTCGGCGAGGCGCAGCACGTCGTAGAAGAAGGCGTCCTCGTCGTCCCACAACCCCTGCTCGTACGCGGCGGCGGCGATGTAGGCGAAGTGCTCGAAGAACTTGGTGGCGGTGTCCACCCAGGTCCGGTCATGTTCGGCCAGCACGATCGCCATGTCCAGCAGGTTGAGCGCGTACATGGCCATCCAGCCGGTGCCGTCGGACTGCTCCAGCACGCCGGCGACCGGCAGCGCCGCCGAGCGGTCGAACGGCCCGACGTTGTCCAGCCCGAGGAAGCCGCCCTCGAAGACGTTGTTGCCGCCGGTGTCCTTGCGGTTGACCCACCAGGTGAAGTTGAGCAGCAGCTTGTGCATCACCCGGGCCAGGAACTCGTAGTCCCGGCCGCCGTCGATCTCGAACACCTTCAGCGCCGCCCAGGCGTGCACCGGCGGGTTCACGTCACCGAACGCCCACTCGTACGCCGGGATCTGCCCGTTGGGGTGCAGGTACCACTCGCGGAGCAGGAGCAGCAGTTGCTCCTTGGCGAAGCCCGGGTCGACCCGGGCGATGCTCACGCAGTGGAAGGCCAGGTCCCAGGCCGCGTACCAGGGGTACTCCCACGGGTCGGGCATGGAGATGACGTCGAAGCTGGTCATGTGCCACCAGGCGCTGTTGCGCCCGTGCCGACGCCCGGCCGGCGGCGGGGTGGAGCCCGGGTCGCCTTCGAGCCAGCGTTTGACGTCGAAGTGGTAGAACTGCTTGCCCCACATCAGCCCGGCGATGGCCTGCCGGGCGACCAGCGCCTCGTCGGGTGTGGCGGCCGGCGGGATCACTCCGGCGAAGAACCGGTTCGCCTCGGCCCGCCGCGCCCACACCACGGCCTCGAAGCCCTCGCTCAGGTCGGCCGGGGGCGGCGGCGCGGCGGCCGGCGGCGACGCGGTACGGGTGAGCCGCAGCCGGATCTGGCGCTGCCCGCCGGCCGGCACGTCGAGCACGTAGTGCAGTGCGCCCTTGGTGCCCTCCCGGGCCGGGTTGACAGTGGCCGCGCCGTTGACGACGTGGTCGTTGATGCCGTCCTTCGGGTACGGGGACCGGCCGGGCAGGCCCCAGAGCCGTTCGGCGTTGGTGTCGTTGTCGCAGAGCAGCGGCACCGGGCCGCCGTCGCCCTCCAGCAGCAGTTGACCGAGCACCCGGTGCTCGCCGACGAGCCGGGTGCCCTGGCCGGTCAGCCGGGGGATCCGATCACCGCCGGGCAGACCCCAGGACCAGGTGTTACGGAACCACAGGGTGGGCAGGACGTGCAGGGTGGCCGCCTGGTCGCCCCGGTTGGCGACGGTCACCACCATGCAGAGGTCGGTCGGGGACGCCTTGGCGTAGTCGACGGTCACCGCCCAGTACCTGTCGTCGTCGAAGATCCCGGTGTCCACCAGCTCGTACTCGGTGTCGTCGCGGCCGCGCAACGCGTTCACCGCGACGAGTTCGTCGTACGGGAAGGCGGCCTGCGGGTAGTGGTAGCGCCAGCGCATCCAGGAGTGGGTGGGCGTGGAGTCCTCGTACCACCAGTACTCCTTGACGTCCTCGCCGTGGTTGCCGCCGTCGCCGCCGAGGCCGAACATCCGCTCCTTGAGGATCGGGTCCTTGCCGTTCCAGAGGGCCAGGGCGAACGCGAAGGTCTGTCGTTCGTCGCAGACGCCCGCCATCCCGTCTTCATTCCACCGGTAGGCTCTGGACCGCGCGTGGTCATGCGGGAAGTAGTCCCAGGCCGTACCGTGCTCGCTGTAGTCCTCCCGTACCGTCCCCCAGGCCCGCTCGGACAGATAGGGACCCCATGCTCGCCAGTCCTGCTCCCCCGAGTCGGCCTGGGCGAGCCGGAGCCGCTCAGCGTCGGGTGGCGAGGCGTCGGAGGACGATCGGTCAATGATCACGTGCACATCTTTGACGTCGCCGCGGTACTTGACCACAGCGGCCATTCTCGTCGTGGCGTGTTACACCCCGCCGCCGGTGGAGGAAAGTTGATCGACATTCACTTCGGCCCGCAGGTCTGCGGCGATCTGACCAGCGCGGCCAGCCGGGAGTGGCTGGTCCCCGACGGCCTCGGCGGGTACGCGATGGGCACGGTCGGCGGGTTGCGGACCCGTCGCTACCACGGTCTGCTGGTGGTTCCCGGCGAAACGCTGGCGTCCCGCCAGGTGGGACTGGTCAGCCTTGATCCGGCGGTCACCCTGCCGTCCGGCGCCCGGGTACGCCTCGGCGCGCACGAGTGGGCCTCCGGTGACGTGGACCCGCGCGGCTTCGAGCTGTTGGAGCGCTTCGACCTGGTCGACGGGCTTCCCCGGTGGCGGTGGCGGATCGGCGCGGTGGTGATCGAACGGGAGTTGGCGATGCTGCCCGGCCGCTCCTGCGTCGCGGTGGTGCACCGGCTGGTCGCCGGCGGTCCCGTCCGACTGGAGCTGTCGGCCGCCTGCACCTGGCGGGACGCGCACGGCGAACGGCGGGCCGACGGCCCGATCCCGCAGGTCGAGGCGGTGGCCGACGGCGCGGTGGTCGAGGGCGCGTACCGGCTGGCCGGCCCGGGTTGGGTGCCCGAGGGGCAGTGGTGGCTGGGCGTGCACCACCGCGAGGAGGCCAACCGGGGTCTGCACCCGGACGAGGACCTCTGGTACGCGGGCCGCTTCTCCGGGGAACTGGAACGCCCCGGCGACACGGTGTCGGTGCGGGCCTGGGCCGGTCGACTCGACGAGGAGCCGCCGCCGGCCACGGAGATCGTGGCGACCGCCCGGCGGCGCAACCGGCGGGTGGTGGCGACGGCGAAGCCGGCCGACGACGTGGAGGCGACCCTGGCGCTGGCCGCCGACGCGTTCGTGGTGCGCACCAACCAGGCGGCTGTCGACGTGGTGGCCGGCTACCCGTGGTTCGGGGCGTGGTCGCGGGACACGATGATCTCGTACGAGGGGTTGTTCCTCTGCACGGGTCGCGCCGACGAGGGTCGGGAGCTGCTGCGGGCGTACGCGGCGACGCTGTCCGAGGGGATGCTCGCCAACACGGCCGACACCGGTCGGGTGGAGTACAACACCGTCGACGGCACGCTGTGGTTCCTGCACGCGGTGAGCCGGCACGTCACCGTCACCGGCGACACCGACCTCGGCGACGAGCTGCTGCCCGCGCTGCGCGCCGTAGTCGACGCCCACGTGGCCGGCACCCGGTACGGGATCCGGGTCGACCCGGCCGACGGGCTGCTCACCCAGGGTGCCGCCGGCACCGCGCTGACCTGGATGGATGCCCGGGTGTACGGGGTGCCGGTCACCCCGCGTACCGGCAAGCCGGTCGAGGTCAACGCGTTGTGGATCAACGGGCTGGCCGGGCTCGCGGAGCTGGCCGAGCTGGCCGGGCAGAACGCCGACGAGCTGTGGCGACACCATGGGCAGGCCACCGCCTCGTTCCGGGAGCGGTTCCCGGCCCCGACCGGGTGGTTGCACGACGTACTGGACGCGCCCGCGCCGGCGTACCCGCTGGGTGGCGCGGCCCTGCACGACGACGACGCGTTGCGCCCCAACCAGCTGCTGGCCTGGTCGCTGCCGTACGCGCCGATGGAGCCGGACGAGGCGACGCTGCGGCGGATCGCGGCCGGGCTGCTCACCCCGCTCGGACCGCGCAGCCTCGCCCCGGACTCGACGGAGTTCGTGGGTCGGCACCGGGGTGGCCCGGCCGACCGGGACGGGGGCTACCACCAGGGCACGGTCTGGCCGTGGCTGCTCGGCCCGTACGTGGACGCTGCCCGCCGGGGCAAGATGTCGGTCGATGACGTGTTCGTCGGCATTGAGTCCCATTTAATGGAATATGGGATAGGCTCGGTGAGCGAGACGGCCGATGGCCTCGCGCCGCACACCGCTACCGGCTGCCCGTTCCAGGCCTGGTCGGTGGCCGAGCTGCTGCGGGTGCGTCGAAAGGGCCAGTAGCGCTTTACACGACCGCAACGGTGGTGTCGCCGCTGGTTATCGCGATCCCGGCAGGATTGGCCTCGATCCAGACGCGACGGCGACATCGATTCCGGTGTCGGTCGGCGCGCGCCCGGGGACAACTCAAAGGGGGCCGCATGTCACTCGATGCCCACGTGATCGACATCAACCCCGCCCGACAGCTGCGGGTGCTGATGCTCTCCTGGGAGTACCCGCCGGTGCTCGTCGGCGGTCTCGGTCGACACGTGCACGCCCTCTCCGTCGCCCTCGCCGCCGCCGGCCACGAGGTCACCGTCGTCACCCGGCACAGCGACGGCGCACCCCTGGAGGAGTACGCCGAGGGCGTGCGCATCCTGCGCGCCCCCGAAGACCCGGTCACCTTCCCCCTCGCCACCAGCTCGCTGCTGGCCTGGACGATGGCCTTCAACCACACCCTCACCCGCACCGCCCTGCGCGCCACCGAGGCCGGTTCCTACGACGTCATCCACGCGCACGACTGGTTGGTCGCGCACACCGCCGTCACCCTCGCCGAGCACCTGGACCTCCCGCTGGTCACCACCATGCACGCCACCGAGGCCGGGCGGCATCAGGGCTGGTTGCCGGAGGAGATGAACCGCACCATCCACGGCGTCGAGCACTGGCTCAGCGGCTCCTCCATTCGGGTGATCACCTGCTCGGGTTACATGCGTGACCAGGTGACCGCGCTGTTCGACGTGCCGGCCAGCCAGGTCGACGTGGTGCCCAACGGGGTCGACGACCGGGCCTGGCGGGCCCGTCCCCGCGCGGTCGCGTCGGCCCGGGCACGGTTCGCCGGGGACGGCCCGCTGGTCGGGTACGCCGGACGGCTGGTCTACGAGAAGGGCGTCCAGCACCTGGTGCACGCCGTCCCCCGGCTGCGCGAACGGCACCCGGGGCTGCGGGTGGTGATCGCCGGCGACGGCCCGTACCGCACCGAGTTGGAGGCGGAGGCCCGGCGGCTGGCGCTCAGCTCGACCGTCCGGTTCACCGGTTTCCTCGACTCCACCCAACTACCGGCCATGCTCGGCGCCACCGACGCGACAGTGGTGCCCAGCCTCTACGAGCCGTTCGGCATGGTGGCGCTGGAGGCGGCGGCCGCCGGAGCGCCCCTCGCCGTGGCCCGTACCGGCGGCCTCGCCGAGATCGTCGAACCCGGCGTGACCGGGGTGACCTTCCCGCACAGCGACCCGGACGCGCTCGCCGGCGCGGTCGGTCAGCTGCTCGGCGACGAGGTCTTCGCCCGGCGGCTGGCCCGCCGGGCCCGCACCATGGTCGGCGAGCGGTACGGCTGGGCCACCATCGCGGCCCGCACCGCCGCCAGCTACGCCACCGCTCGTCGCGAGCACGGTCCCGTGCAGGCCCGACGCGCCGCCGCCCGACTGGCCGGCGGACGGACCCGGATCGCCATTCCGGAGGGGAACCTGCTCGCCGCCGCCGACCACGCCGCATGCTGAGCTGAGTCGGACGACCGATAGGTCACTTCCGATCCGCTGGTTAGGGTGTAGCCCGGACAGCGGCTGAGGAGGAGCGTGCACAGGTGCTGATCGCCGGTCGGTACCGACTGCTCGACCTGGTGGGTCGCGGGGGCATGGGTCGGGTGTGGCGCGCCCAGGACGAGATGCTGCACCGCGAGGTAGCGATCAAGGAGATCGTTCCACCGAGCTGGTTGGCCGATCGTGAACGGGCCGAGGTGCGCTCGCGCACCATGCGGGAGGCGCGCGCCGCGGCCCGACTCAACCACCCCGCCGTGGTCCGGCTCTACGACGTCGTCGCGGTCGACGGCAACCCGTGGATCGTGATGGAGTACGTCCCGTCCCGCACCCTTCAGGACGTGGTGGACGCCGAGGGGCCGCTGGAGCCGGCCCGCGCCGCCCGGATCGGCCTGGCCGTGCTCGACGCGCTACAGGCCGCGCACACCGCCGGGGTGCTGCACCGCGACATCAAGCCGCAGAACGTGCTCGTGGCGCACGACGGGCGGGTGATGCTCACCGACTTCGGGCTGGCCACCTTCGACGACGGTGACGGCGCGATGACCCGCCCCGGCATGGTCCTCGGCTCCCCCCAGTACGTGGCCCCGGAGCGAGCCGCCGAGGGGGCGTCCACGGTGGCCGCCGATCTGTGGTCGCTCGGGGCGACCCTGCACGCCGCGGTGGAGGGGCGGTCCCCGTACGCCCGCAGCACCGCGATGGCCACCCTGAGCGCGCTGGCCGCCGGCCCACCGGACCCGGCCCCGCACGCCGGGGCGCTCGCGCCGGTGCTTGACGGGCTGCTCCGCCGCGACCCGCACGACCGCCTCGACCACGACACGGCCCGTCGGTTGCTCACTACCGCCGCGACCGGCCGGGCCGACCCGCCGCCGTCGGCCGACCGGCCCTCGGCCGACGGGGCCGCGCCTGGCCCGGTCGCCCAGCCCGCCGACGACTCCGACGACCAGCACCCCACCATTCCGCTGCCCGACCCGGCCGTCGGCCTGGACGCTGCGGCCGCAGCCGGCGGCGTCGCCCCGACGCCAACCCCGGATCCGGCGGCCGCCGGGCGTACCGCGCGCCGGGTGGCGGTGGTCGCCGTGGCGCTGCTGGTGGCCGTCCTGGCCGGCGTCGGCACCGCGCTGACCGTCACCGGTGACAAGCCCGGCAACACCACCGGCTGGTCCTCCCCGCCGCCGAACCGTCCGCCCAATGGCGGGCCGTTCGGCCCCGGCCCGCCGCCCGGTGGGCGGGACGTCCCTCCGCCCCCGTTCGCGTGTGTCCGCCCCGACATCGTCGGTGCGCCCGTGCAGGCTGGCACGCCCAACCCGGACGAAGAGTTCCGGCCACCACCCGGCTGGGTCTGGTACGCCGACGCCGCCGGCTTCCGGGTCTCCGTACCGGCCACGTGGCTGACCTCCCGCGACGACGGAGTGGCGTGCTTCCAGGACCCGGCGACCGGCCGGACCTTCAGCGTCACCGAGGGCGGCGCCGCCGAGCCGGTGCAGCGGCTACGGGCCGTCCGCGACGCGGCAGCCAGGGCGGGCGCTTTGCCGGGGTACGACGAGATCCGGCTCGCCGGGGGCGACGGCGGCGCCGAGTGGGAGTGCCGCTGGCAGACGCCGCACGGGGGTTGGCTGCGCGCCCGGCAACAGATCCTCGACGCCGACCGCTGGACGCTGGGTTGGATCACCGACGACAGGGACTGGGCCGGCGCGGCAGCCGACTGGGAACTGGTGCGAGATAGTTTCCGACCACCCCGCTGACCTGCACCGTATGGCCATGATCCGGACCACCGTCCGGCGTGGATCGAGGCCGCTCAGTGGATGATTAAGCCGGCATCGGTGGCTATCGTGGACCCCGGGGTGACCGAGGGGGAGCGACCGTGCATCAGTTGCTGATCGCGGGTCGGTACCGGCTGCTCGACCTGGTCGGCACCGGCGGAATGGGCCGGGTGTGGCTTGCTCGCGACGAGATGCTGCATCGCGACGTGGCGGTGAAGGAGGTCGTGCCACCGTCCTGGCTGGCCGAGGCCGAACGCGAGGAGTTGCGGCTGCGGACCCTCCGTGAGGCACGCACCGCCGCCCGGCTCAACCACCCCAACGTGGTCCGCATCTACGACGTGGTGCACGACCGGGAGAGCCCCTGGATCGTGATGGAGTACGTGCCGTCGCGGTCGGTGCAGCAGATCATCAGCGCCGAGGGGCCACTGAGTCCGCAGCGCACCGCCCAGATCGGGCTGGCGGTGCTCGCCGCGTTGCGGGCCGCGCACGCCGCCGGAGTGCTGCACCGTGACGTGAAGCCGCACAACGTGCTGGTGGCCGACGACGGGCGGGTGGTGCTCACCGACTTCGGGCTGGCCACCTTCGACGGCGGTGACGGTGTGATGACCGGCCCCGGCACGGTGCTCGGCTCACCGCAGTTCGTCGCCCCCGAGCGGGCCCGCGAAGGGGTGTCGGATGCCCGCACCGACCTGTGGTCGCTGGGCGCGACGCTCTACGCGACGGTCGAGGGGCAGTCACCGTACGCGAGGTCGAGCGCGATGGCGACGCTCAGCGCGCTGGCCACCGAACCACCGGATCCGATGCGTCGGGCCGGCCCGTTGCGTCCCGTCCTCGACGGCCTGTTGCAGCGCGACCCCTGGCGACGGTTGACCGCAGCGGAGGTCGAGCCGTTGTTGAGCAGTGCCGCGGCGAGCCACGACGAGTCCGCCGGGTCGGTCCGGTCCTCGGCGGTCGCGGCGGTCCGCAGCGCCGGCCGGGCCATCGCGCCCCATCCGGTCGAACCGGTGACCCCGCCCGACGCACCGGCGACCCCGACCCCGCGCCCGCCGAGCCGGCCCCGCCGACGACGCCGCCTGATCGCGCTGGGCGGTGCGGCCACTGCCCTGCTCGTCGCGGGAGGCGTCACGCTGGCTCTGCTCAACCGACACGACGAGCAGGCCCCACCGTCCGGCGCTGGCGGCGGCGCGCCGACCTCCCGGCCGGCCGCGTTCGCCTGCGCGTCGTCCCCGCCACCGTCGGCGACCCCGGTGGTGTCGGTGGCACCACCAGCCGACGTGAAATACGGGTTGCGCGAGGGTTGGACCTGGTACGACGACCCGACCGGTTTTCGGATCGCCGTGCCGGTGGGTTGGGCGCGCTGGACCGAGGGACCGGCGACCTGCTTCCGGAGATCCGGCGAGTCCCGGGTACTCAGCGTCGAGGTGGGGCCGGCCCGCGCGGACCCGGTGGCCTACTGGAAGGCCGAGGAGGCCCGGCTGACCGCGAGTGCGGCGCTGCCGGACTATCGCAAGGTGGACATCTCCGCGATGGACATCTTCGAGGGTGGCGCGGTCTGGGAGTGCGGCTGGCAGAACGCCCTCGGTGTTCCGGTGCACAGCTTCCGGCTGCTCGCCAACACCTCGGCGGACCGTTCCTACACCGTCTCGTGGTTGACAGAAGAGTTCGACTGGCAGGTCAACGCGGCATACTTGCCGATGATCCGGCAGAGCTTCACCCCCACCCTGTGACACGGTCCGATGTGGACCTGCCGGGTGATGCCCCTGCGGCGCCGACGCTGACTACAGTGGCGTAGTTTTGGGCGCTCAAGATCCCTGGGGAGGGTGAGCCGAGATGATGGGACCGCAACACGCGCTGTCCGGCGCGGCGGTGTGGCTGACTGGCTCCTGGGCGTTGGAGCAGTTCGCCGACTACCACCAGTCGCCGCTCGCGTTGGCGGTGGGCACTGCGGTGTGCGCCGGTGGCGCGCTCTTTCCCGACCTCGACATGTCGGGCAAGGTCACCAAGAACCAGGGTGGCGCCACCGTGGCCCGCACCTTCGGGGTCTTCTCGCTCTTCGCCGCCGAGGTGATGGAGAAAATCTCCCTCGGGGTCTACTACGCCACGAAGCTCAGCAGGGACCCCCGCCGCAACAACGGGCACCGGACGCTGACCCACACGCTGCCGTTCACCGTGCTGGTCGGCTGGGGCACTACCGCGCTCTGCGCCGCGTACGGCAAGTGGGCGGTCATCACCATCCTGTTCTTCATGTTCGGCCTGGCGCTGCGCGGGCTCTTCGACGAGTGGGCCGAGCGGGCCGGCTGGGTGATCATCACGCTCGCGTCGGCCGGCGCGGCCTGGTTCACCTACGCCAACCTGCCGGGCGGCCGCGGCTACCCGCTGATCGGCACCGCGCTGGGCGTGGGCTGCTTCGTGCACATCCTCGGCGACATGATCACCCGAGCCGGCGTGCCGATCCTCTGGCCGATCCCGATCAAGCGGCGCATGTGGATGATGATCGGTCTGCCGAACAGCATGGCCCTGCGCGTCGGCAGCAAGGCCGAAGTGGTCGGGATGCGCATCGCGCTGACCGTCGTCTCGGCGCTCGCCACCGTCGGCCTGCTCGCGCCCTCGGTACTGAGCCGATTCGACATCGACATATGACCGATCGGGCGTCGGCAGTCCCGCCGGCCGCGGACGAACACGTACCGGAGTTCTGCCGCGCCCTGGGGCTGCCCGGCCTCGCCGACGTGCACGTGCACTTCCTACCGCCGCGACTGCTGCGTCGGGTGTGGGCCTACTTCGACGCCGCCGGGCCACTGGTCGGCACCGAATGGCCGATCCTCTACCGGTGGAGCGACGCCGACCGGGTCGCGCACCTCCACCGGCTCGGGGTGCGGGCGTTCAGCGCCTTGGCGTACGCCCACCGGCCGGGCATGGCCGCGGACCTCAACCGCTGGACGCTGGACTTCGCCCGCGCCACCCCCGGGTGCCTGGCCTCGGCCACGTTCTACCCGGAGCCGGAGGCCCCCGGGTACGTCGAGGCCGCCCTCGCGGACGGTGCCCGACTGTTCAAGCTGCACCTCCAGGTTGGCGGCTTCGCGCCGACCGACCCGGCGCTGGACCAGGTGTGGGGCATGCTGTCGGACGCGGGTGTGCCGGTGGTGGTGCACGCCGGGCACGCCCCGGTGGGGACCGCGCACACCGGCCCGGACCCGTTCGCCGCCCTGCTCGCCCGCCATCCTCGGCTGCCCGCCGTGGTGGCCCATCTGGGCGCCCCGGACTACCGGGCCTTCCTCGACCTCGCCGAGACGTACGAGCAGGTCCGGCTGGACACTACAATGGCGCTCACGCCCTTCTTCGACCAGTTCGTCCCCTTCCCCACCGACGAGTTGCCCCGGTTGCGCGAGTTGGGCCTGGCCGGCAAGGTGCTGCTGGGCAGCGACTTCCCGAACATCCCCTACCCGTACGCCGACCAGGTGACCGGCCTGGCCCGGCTGGACCTGGGCGACGACTGGCTACGCGCGGTCTGCTGGAACAGCGCCGCCACCCTCTTCAACCTGACCTGACCAGCGCCCGCCGCGCCCCGCGCCCCGCGCCCCGCGCCCCGCGCCC